>NZ_CAXUBY010000019.1:0-58823 GCF_964249515.1 Eubacterium sp. 3_1_31 | reverse complement strand
AAAGGAGTTTTATTTTTAAAGGCTCATCGCTAAAGCTCTACGGAACCCCCAGACTATCTGGGGGTTTTCTCATACAATAAGAGCTACCTTTTGGGGGGCAGCTCTTTTCTTTTAGATTGCTCTGGTCGCTTCACGAAGCCAGCTTTGTTCTTCTTCCATTAAATAAGGAGAAATCTTTTCATATACTTCTTGATGATATGCATTCAACCATGCTTTTTCATACTGTGTTAATAAAGATGCATCAATACCATCCAGATCAAAGGGCACAAACGTAATGGTTTCAAAATACATAAATTGACCATATTCATTCTTTTCACCCTTGCATACGACCATTTCATTTTCATGACGAATACCATGAGAGCCTTCGACATAAACACCCGGTTCATTTGACTGCGTCATACCTTCCTCTAATACACAGCTATCATTTCTTTCTGGTACAATGCGCCAGCGGAAACCATTTGGACCTTCATGAACATTCAATACATGTCCTACGCCATGACCGGTACCACATTTATAATCTAGAGCAAGATCCCATAATGGTCCTCTTGCCAAAATATCCAAGTTTAAGCCACGACAACCATATAAGAAATGTGCTTTTGATAACGCGATATGGGAACGCAATGCTGTTGTAAAATGATGCTTGATTTCATCACTGATAGCACCTAACACAAAGGTTCTGGTAATATCGGTGGTGCCTTCCAAATACTGTGCGCCACTATCTACCAATAACATGCCTTCTGGTTTCAATTCGGCATTTGTTTCCTCATTGGCACTATAATGCATCATTGCCGCATGTTCCTTATAAGCCGATATGGTATCAAAGCTGATATCGAAACAGCCCTGTTCCTTGCGTAATGTTTCCAGGTATGCACTGGCACTGATTTCGGTAATCGTTTCTTTACCGATCTTGGTTTTTAACCAATACATAAATTTACACATGGCAATCGCATCCTTAATGTGTGCTTTTCGATTATTCGCCAATTCAATCGGATTCTTCATCGCCTTCATAAGTTGGCTAGGATTAGGACGATTTATTACGGTAATCTCCTTATGCAGCCCTGAAGTAATAGCATAATTCACGATCGTTTTATCCAACAGCACAACAGCATCTTGGGCAATTTTTTTCACATCCTCATAAATGGCATCGTATGGACATATGACAATAGCATTTTCTTGCAAATTATCACGTAATTGATCATCAAGCTTGCTTTCATTAATATATAAGGATGCACTGTTTTCATCAATGATCAGATAACTTAGCATTACCGGGAAGTGGGCAATATCCCAGCCACGCATATTCAAGATCCAAGCAATATCATCCAAAGATGTTACGATATGATGTGTCGCTTTTTCTTGTTTTAGGACAGCACGAATGCGTTTCAGTTTTTCTTTTGTACTTTCTCCACTGTAGCACTCTTCTAAAAAGAACCCTTTCTTTTTGGGCAATGCCGGTCTGTCTTTCCAGATCATTCCTACCAAATCTTCTTCACAAGCAAAAGTACTTTTTTTCGCCTGTAATTTATCCGCTAGTTTTTCCACAAGGGCAGTGTTCATTACGCGCCCATCAAAGCCTACCGTACCATGTTCAAAAACATTTTCATATAAATATTCTTCCATCGTAGGGACGCCTTCTTCACCTTGTTTCATTAAATCAATCGTTGTTCCCTGTAACTGGTTTTCAGCCTGAATAAAATAGCGCCCATCCGTCCACAACGCTGCCTTATCCTGACATACGATTAAAGTTCCCTGAGACCCACTAAAACCAGACATATATTTTCTTGCCTTAAAATGTTCTCCCACGTATTCGGTCTCATGAAAATCGGATGTTGGAATGATATAGGCATCCATATGGCGTTCTTTCATCAGCGAACGCAAAGCTGTTAGTTTTTCAATAATCGTCATAGCATTTGCCTCCTCATCAATCGTCTATCCTATTGTACCTCATTTTGCATATTCTGCCCACTCCTTTACGCAAATATGCGTTTAAAAAAAGAAGTGATGTTTCATCACTCCTGTGCATCCTCCATATTTTTATACGAAAGAATAGCTATGTGATAATGCGCTATATCTTTGGCATGTAAATGCGTATAAGAGAAATCTTTACTTTCCTTAGCAAGTATCCCTTCTTTACCACAGAGATACCATTTTTCATGGAAGAGTTCATGTTTTTGCTCATCATAGAAAGTCAGTTTTGCAACTATGTAAGAAACGGCTTCAGGAAAATAATTTGTCAATGTCCCATGCAGGTGGAGCGTGTCATTCATATCGATAAAGGAAGTAAGCTTTGTGATGGATAGCCTTTTCTGCATTTGTTTCTTTACTTCTGATAATGCCTTTTCTTTTTCTTTGATTTCTTTATCCTTTTCTTCCCATCGTGTGCGTATTACACGATTTATCAGAAAAATCACTGCTAATTCTGCATACATGAGTAAACCAAAAGGGCTTTTTAGAAAGAGGAAGATCTTTCCCAAATAAGGAATATGAAACATATATTTTCCGATAATATCTGAACGTGTTGTTTCATAATTATCATAATCTTTTGCACTCGCACCTTGTGTTCGATAATAAGTTATTCCATCTTTGACCTGTGTCTTCTTAAAATAATGCGTCAATAAAATATCTTTACCAAAACGATTGGCATGAAAGGTAACGATGGTATCTGGCTGCAATGGTTCATCTTCATCAATCCGTTTACTAAATACTAGAGAATGTGTAGGAATGATCGGCTCCATGCTATCCGTTAATACCGTATAAAAACGATAACCGATGAATTGAGAAGTCTTTTCCGGCCAAAAGACAGCACTTAACAGACATGATAAAAGTACTGTCAAGAGGGCAGCACTTATCAATTTTAGCCATTTTTTTCTCAATTGCATGACAATCTCTCCTTTAACATATTCTATCTTAAAGAGAACCTCCTTTTAAAAAAACCGTCGTTCGACGGCTTTTTGCTTAGCTATGACTTGCAGTACCTGTCACTTCAACATCTAATGTATTACCAGCTAAAGCTTTATTTTTTACAGTGACTTCTACCGTATATTCATTATCACCACTTGTTAAAGTAGTATCTGTATAGTTAGCATCTGTTTTAGTTAATTCTACTTCACCTTTTTTGATTGTGACATCAACATCAGCAGCATTTACAATATTTTCTCCATTTTTCACTGTAGGTACTAATGTCATCGTATTCACATTGTTACCAGCATCTGTTACTTCAAATTTAGCTGTTCCAGTATACGCTATACTATCTTCTCCAATTGTATCTGTACCTTCTACAAACGTCATATTTGTTGCGGCAACTGTAACGCTAGAATTAGCAACAGTGATCTGACCTGTTGATGTTCCACTTAATGTATCCCAAACAGCGTAAGTTCCTGCTGATGTTAATACGATGGCACCAGCGGTAGCGAGTGATAATAATGTACTTTTTTTCATGATAATTCTCTCCTTTTCAAAGTAATGTTTTTCTTGCAGACAATTTATGTCTTTTTCTTTACATCCTTATTGTAAGCCAGAAAAGGAAAGTTGCATAATGCTAATAGCATCATATCTGGTTATGTTTTTTTCGCATAACTACATAAACCCATATTCTTTTTTCAAAATATCAAGAAAGATTTCTCCTGCACTGGATAAGATCTCTCGCTTTCTTTTTATAATAACGAAATTTTCCATGATATCGCAATTTTTAAAACGCAGACTGCGAATATTAGAATGTCGCAATTCATCTATTTGCCATTGATTTCCTAATAAAAAGGCTTGAGCGTGATTGATCATGTTGATAATAGCATGATAATTACTCATCGTAATCATTTTTTTAAAATCCGATAACAACGTTTTGTTGATGGTTAGTGATTGATTTAAATCTGAAAAGAAATCTTTCGGTAAATGTATATAAGGATACTCAATTAACTCTTCAGCATCGACAAAGCGACTATCTTGTAACGGTATCTTTTCGTTAACATGTACATATAATGGCTTACGATCCATTACCATAACTTCAATTTCTTTTATCTCTGCCATTTTTGAAAACACGCCAAGTTGTAAATCATTCAAAATCGTAATGCCGATTTCAGAGCGTAGCTGTACCACATTTTGTAAAACTTCTTCTGCTGTGGTTTCAATGAAATGTATCTCTGTTTCGGCTGAAGAAGCACGTTTATAAAATTCCAAAATCATATCATCATGTAGAAATATAGAATTTACAGAAATTGATAGTTTACTATAGATTTGCTCATTTTCTAATTTTTTCAAACGCTCTAATACACGAAACTGATTTAAAATCGAACGTGCATAATAATAAAGGAGATTACCAGTAGGTGTAAGGGTGATACCACGATTTGAGCGGATAAAAAGTTTTCTCCCCATTTCTTCTTCTAATGCGTGAATCGAACGACTTAAGCTAGGCTGACTGATATAGAGTTTTTCCGCTGCCTTGTTGATACTGCCGCAATCAGCGACCTCAACGAAATTCTTTAATTGATCCTTTTTCATAACATTCTCCCATATTGTATAATATGATTGTACCATGTTTATTTCAGATATGATATTCTTATGATTAAATGTATATGAAAGATTCTAAAAAAACGAATAAATCCATGATGATAGTTTCTTATAAAGATGACATGTCATCGATATGAAAATTAAGGAATCGATCAAAATGAAACTACATTCAAAACATCGTTAGAGAATTAAAACTTTTTAGTTTTGTCTATGGTTAACAGCATAGGAACCATTGGCTGTAGCAACAAGCGCATTGCTGTCAGAAAAGTGTGCAATTGCTCGAGCTTGAACGATGCGGCTTCCCACATGATCACAATAGCCTTCAATCACCAATGTTTCATGCTCCGCTATCCCCTTATCAAAGTTTACAGACATTTGAATCGTTGGTGTAAAGCTGGCATCACTAAAGATATAGGATGCACATCCCATCGTAATATCCATAGCGGTTGAAAGCATGCCTCCATGCATATGCCCGGCAGGATTTAATTGCCATTTTTGCACAGGGAATTGTAATATCACCTGTTTTTTATTTATGTTGATAGAAAGCACGCGCATTTCCATCATTGCATTAATCGTATTTTGGGCCTGTAAACGGCGATTGATAAAGTCATGTAAACGCTGCTGTATATAATCCTTTTCCATAACAATACCTCCCATGCCTCTATTATAGATACATTCCATAAAAATAACAACGCAAAGAGCATGGAATCTAACTGCTAAGATATTCCTTGCTCATCCATAAAGATAGTAACTTTTCTTTTAAATCATAATTCAATTGCGTAGAAAAACGTATACTCTTTTGCTTATAGAAAAAGAAAACAACCCGCTTGTACAGGTTGTTTGTGTATTGGTTTTAGTTTACCTCTTTTTCTAGCTTTGCGATACCAACTTCAATACGCTTTAATGTTTCATCTTTACCTAAGATATGCGCAATTTCAATAGCTCCACCCGGAGTGAACTGTTTTCCCGTAATAGCGGTACGTACCGGCCATAAAATCTGCCCATTTTTCATTTCCATCTGTTTCGGCAATGCTAACAGTAATTCATGAAGGGTTTCTTCATTTGACCAGTCGTTCAGCTCTGATAAAACCTCTTTCGCAGCTTTTAGCGCCTTTAAGGCAATTTCATACGTTGTCTTCATCTTCTTATGAACATACATGGCAATATCATATTCCGGCAATTCATCAATAAAGTCAATACTTTCCGGTATCGTGGATAAAACATCAGTACGTGGCTGCAAAATGCGCGCTACAGCCATCATATCCACAGGGCGATGAACGCTTTGTTCAATATATGGTTTTGCCAGTTCATAGAATTCTTCAACGCTCATCTCACGTAAATACATACCATTCATCCAAGTCAGTTTATCAATATCAAAGATGGCTGGTGATTTAGAAATACGTTTAATGTCAAATACTTTAATTAATTCTTCTAACGTATAAATTTCCTGTTCTGTTTCCGGAGACCATCCTAATAATGCGATGTAGTTTAAAATAGCCTGTGGAAGATAGCCTTTCTTGACTAGATCCTGGAAACTGGCATCCCCATTACGTTTGCTCAACTTATGCTGTTCATCCTTCATAACCGGTGGAACATGTACATATGTTGGAATGTCCCATCCATAAGACTGATAAATCAGATTGTATTTTGGTGTGGAAGACAAGTATTCGTTTCCACGTACGACATGGGTGATTCCCATTTGGTGGTCATCAATGATATTCGCAAAGTTATATGTAGGATACCCATCAGATTTTAGCAGTACACTTTCATCTAAGATACTGTTATCCACTTCGATACGTCCATATACTTCATCATCAAAATAGGTTTCGCCACTATGCTTGATGGTCTGACGTACGACATATTTCTCGCCATTTGCGATACGTTCTCTTGCCTCTTCAACAGAGATGTGTTTACATGGATCATCATATTTAAAAGAGATACCAAGGCTTTCGGCTTCTTTGCGCTGTTTTTCAATCTCTTCTTCACCGCAGAAGCAATAATGTGCACCACCAAGATCAACCAATTCATCGGCATATTTTTTATACATAGGCAAGCGTTCAGATTGAACGTATGGTCCAAAATCACCACCAACATCTGGCCCTTCATCATGGGTTAAACCGACCTCTTTTAATGTATCGTAAATAATATCTACGGCACCCTCTACTAAACGTTCTTGGTCGGTATCTTCAATACGAAGAATGAAGTCACCATCTTCATGCTTTGCGATCAAATATTCAAATAAAGCAGTTCTCAGGTTACCGATATGCATATAACCGGTAGGGCTTGGTGCAAATCTCGTTCTAATTTTACTCATATATGTATTGTCACCCTTTCAATCAGCATACTAATAATATAATAAAGAAATGGCATTGGCAATGAATTTTTTATCCATTTCCAAACTTTTTCGAAAGTTTCCTTAAAATAATGAAATTTGTTGTTGACAAATGCATGGTTTTTTATTAGAATATCGGTGTTGCCGAAATTGGGGTATAGCCAAGCGGTAAGGCACCAGACTCTGAATCTGGCATTTCCTTGGTTCGAATCCAAGTACCCCAGCCATATAAAAAATGAAGTCGCAGATGCGACTTTTTTTGTGCAAAAATGATTGCTGGGGTGCTTGGATGTGTTAGTTTATAATCAAGGTAATTACCAAAAAAAAGTGCTCGTCTTCCTTTTGGATTTCTTGCACTTTTTTCATTCTTTATCGTTTCTCCCCTAGTTATGTCCCTTACGATTACAGATGACCTATTGTATCACCTGTATCATTTTAGCCTATAGAAAAAAGGCAAAAAATCTTTTTCCTTTAAATAGACGCAATACGACATTGCATAACTTTGGTAAGAAAATCTTTCTTATATGTTCTTCCTAATTTCACTTTATTTTGATTACTTAATAAAACATGCGATTTTTCAATCTTATTTATATGACAGAAATTCACAAGCATCCCATTAGATGCCTGTATGAAAACATCCCCTTTAAAATTTTTTAACTTTTCTCTATTACGATATATCTGCTTGGACGTTGCATAATTCAAATAATTTCCTTCTGAATATATACAAATAATTTCTCGCAAGTAAACCACCATCTCATTGCCTTCCTCATCCTTTGCAATAAGATAACGATTTCTGCGATCCAGCTCCTCTTTCACATCTTTCATATAAGTTTCAAACACAGAATCCAAATCATTTTTTCCTATAAAACGGAATACTTGATATTCATAACCAACCATTGATAACTCCGTATGGCTAGTTAAAAATAATATCAAAGCATTCTTATATAATGAATGAATTTTCGTAGCTAGCGCAAAGCCATCCGTATGTGGCATTTCGATATCCAACAGATACGCATCATATTCTTGTGATAGATCAATCGTTCTATCATCAGCTAAAACAACATCAAAATTTATGTTATCAAGGCTTTTTAATTTCTTGTATATCATATCACGCATATCTTTGCTATCATCACATACAACAATTTTATAATTTTTCATAACCCATGCCCCACCTTTTTACTGTTGCATTATTTCACTGTTGCGATAAAGCGATGCATGATATCCTTTGGTAAGATAATTTGAAATGCATAGCCATCCTTTTGAAATTGCAAAATGCCTAGCGTATTTTCGGTTTGTAACTTTGCCTCAATCTTTCCTAGCTGTACCGTTTTTGCCGAAGTCAGTTGTTCTAATTCGTATCCATGACGCTCATTCACTTTATTCACAATCAAATGTAATAAAGCATGTTTTTCATTGACGTAAAAAGAGTATGTGCCACTAAGTGCTGCCCATGCATCTGATGAACAATCCTTTTTTGTAAAGGATATTTCAAATTGTCCATTGCTTACAGAATCAGCTATGTCAGCTACTGCATCTTCGATAAAAGCTACATCTACACCATAGTTTTTTTGGATATCTTTACTGTTCACATTTGTCATCATACCGTTTTCACAAACAGCTGTTTCCTTTTTTTGCATTATTACAAAAAGCATGAATATACCTATCAAAAGAATACTTATAAAGATAATAAGGTTCTTTTTTTCCTTTATCATAATTTTCACCACCGTTTATATTATACTATATTTTTATATAACATCATAGAAAGCATCACTTAATTTTACAATTCTTTACCGTTTTTTTATAATACGTAGTTTTTCCAGTATGTTCATCCCAAATTTCTGTTGGTTGCATTCCATACCTAACTCTCGCTAATAAACTACTATCTGAGAAATACTTACCTGTTTGTTTTTTCATTGTGCCTAACTCACAAGTTTTAGAAAAATGTTTACCTTTTTTATTATAACCACTAGCTAATATATAGCTTGAATACTTTTTTTCTCTAGATTGTGCTTTACCTATCCATCCATTTTCATAAATCTCACCTGTCTTAATTGTTAATATAGTATCATATTTTGTTTTACCACTAACAGATTTCGTGGTTGTGACCTCACCTTTTGGTATACCTAAAATAGTAGTTGCTATTGCCAGTAACGAAATTTTAAATTGCATGGTACTTGGAACCAAACTAGCAAAACTTAAAACAATATTAGCTAAAGTATTTAACGAACCAATCTTACTTTTTGATTGAAGATTATTATCATAACTATATAAATATTTTTTAGTAATACGTTTTTTTCCATTACTTGTTCTACTCTTTGAATTTTCATATATAACTTCTTCTTTAACAACATATTTATCAAGTTTTGCATTAATTTCTTCAATATCGGACGATTGCTTCACTATGTTTTCATATGTTTTAGGATTTAAAACTTTCTTATCTTTTATAGCCTTTTCTTTGATTTCTTCATCTAAAGAACTTGATTCTTTACCATAAACTACCTGCATACTGCTGAAAAGCATCAATAAAGCCATACTAAAGTTAATAACTTTTTTAAATTTCATATTTTCATACCTCATCTTTCACTAGCATTATAAATATCTCACCTCTTTCTTTCCATATACCTGCTATGATTTTGCATTCTCTGCTAATCTTTTACACAGTAATCATCGTAATTGCGTATTGGGATATGCTTTTCAACTATATCGCATAAAGAAAAGATGGCACATGTTTCATACCATCCATCTTATACCTTATGCATGTTTTAAGAAAGCTACATATCCTCTTGTTGTTTCATAGATATCTGCTTTTGAGGCGATTTCCCATGGTGCATGCATATTATGCAATGCGACACCACAGTCAATGACTTCCATATCATATTGTGCCAGAATATAGGCGATCGTTCCTCCGCCGCCCTGATCAACTTTACCAAGCTCAGCTGTCTGATAAGATACGTTTTCTTTTTCCATGATATTTCTTAAAGCTGCGATATATTCTGCATTTGCATCATTACAGCCACCTTTTCCACGTGAGCCGGTGTATTTATTAAAGACAATACCTTTTCCCATGTATGCGGAATTTTTAGGTTCCATAACAGATGCATAGTTAGGATCAAAGGCTGCACTTACATCACTGCTCAGCATGCGAGAATTAGCTAATGCGCGACGTACTTTTAATTCGCTGTAATCTCCCAAACAATTCATGACTTCTGCCACCATATTTTCAAAGAATTTTGATTCCATACCGGTTGCCCCGATACTTCCAACTTCTTCTTTATCCACTAATAAACAAACAGCGCTACGATCAATTTCTTGCATCTCTAATAAAGCCATTAAAGATGTGTATGCACAGATGCGATCATCATGACCATATCCCATTACCATACTGCGATCCAATCCATAATCTCTTGCCTTGCCGGCAGGTACAACTTCGATTTCCGCAGATACAAAGTCATCTTCTTCGATCTGATAGGTTTCTTTCAACAGCTTTAAGACATTCATCTTCACTGCGTCTTTTTCTTCATCCTTAAGAGGAATGCTGCCTACCGTGATATTTAAGTCTTCACCCTCAATAACCACACTACCTTTTTTACCTAGCTGATCACTTGACAAATGAACTAATAAATCACTGATACCGACAACCGGATCATTTTCATTTTCACCAATGTTCACCTGCACACTGCTGCCATCTTTACGAACGATGACACCATGCATCGCAAGTGGCAATGTAACCCACTGATATTTTTTGATACCACCATAATAATGGGTTTCCAGCATTGCCAGATCTTTATCTTCATATAAAGGATTCTGTTTTAAATCCAGACGTGGGCTGTCAATATGTGCACCAAGAATTTTCATTCCTTTTTCTAAAGGTTCTTTACCAATCAAAAATAAGGCAATGGTCTTCCCCATATTATTCGCATACACCTTATCACCTGGCTTTAAAGTTTCCTGATTGCGAATGACATCTTCCAGATTACGATACCCGTGTGCTTCCGCAATTTTTATACTTTCTGTAACACATTCTCTTTCTGTTTTACATTCCGAGATAAATTTCTTATAGCCTTCAGAGAAGTCCATGACTTCTTTCATCTTTTGCTCATCATATTTGTTCCATGCAATTTCTCTCATTTTCATTTCCTCCATTCTGTATGACATTATATAACTGTTTGCCTTTTGATTTCAACTTAAAAACTTTCTATGTTCAACAGCTTTTTACTCAATGCTATGTAAGCAGGATCCGGGGATGAATTTAATATCGTAATATCATGATGACCATCCTCTGTTTGACAAGTTCCATGCTTCTCTAGCAATTCTAAGACATGGCGGCTGGTGCCGGCATTGCCATCCACAAGAGCTATTTGATTTCCTACGATATGACGTATCTGTTCACGGAAGAACACAAAATGTGTACAGCCTAATACGATACTATCTATACCTGATAGATCATAAGGGGCAAAGTATTCCCTTAGCGTAGCTTCCACAAGAGCATGATCTTCCAACTTATCTTGTTCAACTAATTCTACTAACTTAGGAGTTGGTAATTTATAGATACAATGCTCTTTCTGATAGCGTGACATCAGTAACTCAAATTTTTTCTCTTTCAAGGTGAAGCGTGTTGCCATAACGATGACCTGTTGAGCCTGCTTTCCTTCAACAGCAGGTTTTAAGGCTGGTTCCATACCAACGATTGGTAAGTGCGGATAACGCTTGCGCAGTTCTTCTACACAAGCACTCGTTGCGGTATTACAAGCAATCACAATCGCTTTTACACCTCTATTTACCAATTCATCACATATCTGTATGCAGCGCTGTGTGATGTCTGTACGCGCTTTTTCTCCATATGGCGCAAAGGCAGAATCGCCAAAGTAGAGATATCGTTCTTTTGGCATCCATCTGCGTAATTCTCTTAATACGCTGATGCCGCCAAGTCCGGAATCAAAAACCCCTATTGCTTTTTCTATTTCCGTCACATCATCACTCTCCTCATAAATCATTACTGCCTTATCATTATACCCTTTTTTCTTCATTCTTTCATCTAGTTTCAATAAATTTTACACACGGAAGGAAAGTTTCTGCAGACCTTAAATCATTTCGCATTCTCTAGGATTCTTTTCTTACTATGTAAAATTTTAAAATTGCATAAAAATCGTGTGACAATGGTTTTTGAAGCATTAAAAAAAAGCCCATGTTAGAAAAAATAAGATTCATTGAGAAGTATATTGACAGATACTGGAAATAAAGGTATGATATGAATATATTAAGAATCATTCTTAAATATGGAGGAAAGTTTATGAGCAAACATGTAAGTATAGATATACGAGTACCAGTTGAAAATGATAATCCGGCAATACGACGAATTGAGAGCTTATGTATTCGTTGCGGACAATGTAAAGAAGTTTGTAAGAAAGAAATATCTGTCGGTCATCATTATGATTTATTAAAAACAGAGGATACCGCCATTTGTATTCATTGTGGACAATGTGTAAATGTTTGTCCAACAGGTGCTTTGGTTGAGCGTCAGGATTGGATGGAAGTAGCGGATGTCATTAAAAGCGGCAAGAAAAAAGTGGTGGCAATCACGTCGCCAAGTGTGCGCGTTGGCTTAGGTGAAGAATTTGGCATGGAAGCCGGAAGCTATGTAGAGAAACAAATGGTTGCAGCTCTTCGCAGTGTTGGTGTGAATTATGTATTCGATACAACGTTTGCGGCAGATTTGACCATTATGGAAGAAGCCAGTGAACTGATTGATCGCATTCAAAACAAGAAACCATTACCGCAATTTACCAGCTGCTGCCCGGCATGGATAAAATTCGTTGAAACCTATTATCCACAGCTATTACCAAATATTTCATCTAGCAAATCTCCAATCAGTATGTTTGCGCCGACCATTAAAACATGGTTTGCGAAGAAAGAAGGAATCGCTCCTGAAGATATTTATATAGTAGCCATTACCCCATGTACCGCAAAGAAATTTGAAATTACCAGAGAAGAATTTCATGATGCCGCAAACTATCATCATACCCAAGGGTATCGTGACTGTGATAAGGTAGTTACCACAAAAGAGTTAGCGAATTGGCTGCGTGCAGAAAATTTAGATCTAACTAGTGTTGGGGAAAGTGACTATGATAGCCTCATGCCTAGAGGTAGTGGTGCCGGTGTCATCTTTGGCAATACCGGTGGTGTTATGGAAGCTGCTGTAAGAAGTGCCTATTATTTTCTTACAAATGAACAGCCTGGTGATGATTTATTGAAGCTTGAAGCGATACGCGGGCTTGCCGGTGTACGTGAAGCCAGTGTAACGATTGCCGATATTCCTGTACGCGTTGCTGTTGTGCATGGTACAGATAATGCCCGTAAATTTATTGCGCATATGGAAGAAACCAAAACACATTATGACTTTGTGGAAGTTATGACATGTCCTGGTGGTTGCATCGGCGGAGGCGGACAGCCAAAGCATATCGGTGAAGATATGCAGGATATCCGTAAAAAACGCATTGCTTCATTATATGATAAAGATGCTTCTATGAGCTTGCGTAATTCCCATGATAATCCACATATCAAAGCTGTCTATGAAGAATTCTATGGCACACCTTTAAGTACTTTGGCCGAAGCTTTATTGCATACGACCTATCATGAACGCAAAGATTTAGGTGAAGATCCCGCTGTTTACGCAAAGGCATTTGAAGCTGATTCAACTGTAGCAGGAACACCTACATCTTCTGATGTGAAATATCGCTGTACGATCTGTGGCTACATCTATGAAGGTGATATCACAAAGGAAAGTGACGACTACAAGTGTCCGATTTGTACGGTTCCTAAAGAAATGTTTGAATTAGTTAAGGAGCCAGCTACACAAGCACCTGCAGAAGAAACAAGTACGGATGTAAAATATCGCTGCACGATTTGTGGTTACATCTATGAAGGTGATATCACAAAAGAAAGCGATGACTACAAGTGTCCGATTTGTACGGTTCCTAAAGAAATGTTTGAAAAGATTGCATAAACAATAGACCTCATTGCCAAAACAATGAGGTTTTTGATTTATTTTTATGAAAGACTTGGCTTCTTTCACATTTTTACGATACAATAATGGACAGTGAGGTATTCCTATGGAAAAAATTAATTCAATACAACAATTAAAAGATTGTTTAAAGGCACATGCCATCGTTTGTACGACAGATAAAAAGGGGATGGTGTATGCTATCCAGCATAAAGATGGTGTTCGCATACAAAATGAATATTCCCGTTTTATGCTTTCAATGGAAGACTTTCTGGCATTATATGGCAATCAGACCTTCTATATTTATGAAGAAGAAATGATAGAAGAAATCGCAAGTGAAAAGGATGAAGAATACTATAGTTGGTATCATAAATAATAGCTGCTTGAGCTTCATCGCCATCTTACGCAACTGCTTAATGAATATTATTAAGCATATGTCGTTCTTGCCTTCACCTTGACTATCATTATGAAAAAAGTACAGGTTACTGATGATCATTTCATCATCAGCTCTCTGTACCTTTTTTAGAATTGATAAGGATTACGGATTATCTTCCTATCCCATTTGCGCATCGCCATACGATACATCGCCTTTGCATGAATCGTATCGTGCCAGATAAAACGACGCATGACCTTTGCCAGTGTCCATGCTTCATCATAATTTCCTATATAAATCTTATTATCTAAAAAATGCTCTTGTTTCTCTAATAATGCAAAAGCCTGTAAACGATTCTCATATATGTTTGTCAGGTTTTGCAGTGATACCTTTATTTCTCCCATATAATAAGACGTGACATTATTGGTATGTTCATACATTGCTTGTGCTGTTGTAGGAATCTTCCCATAAAAAGTCTTACGGGGAAATAGATCAGTGTATAATTTCTTAGGTATGCTTTGATATAAGGTAAGAAAATCATGCGCTGATTGTATGCAACGCTGTTTCAATATAAGATATTCTTCGATATGTAGGCTGTTTCGTTCACTATCAAATAGCACATCACTATCTGCATCCTGCACTTGTAAGGTACTGTCCTTTTCCTGAACTATGACGATATCTTCATTAGCTTTTGGGCAGGTCTTATCTAGCGCACACCATTTTTGATATCGCTGAATATCATGCAACAGTTTACCCTTTGCTTCTTGTAACGTCTTTCCTCTACCACTTGCTCCCGGATAATCTTCACTCCATAAAATGCCACCAATGCCATTATGTTCCCAGATTCCCCTCATATCACATTTCCTGCAAAATATTTTGAATCCATGCACATAAACGGCTGCTTGCCGTTTCCGCAACTTTTAAAACTTCTACATGGGAATGTTTTTCTTTACAGATACCGGTTGCCATATTGGTTATGCAGGAAATGCCTAAGACTCGCATACCTAAATAATTAGCCGCTATGGTTTCGGGAACAGTAGACATGCCTATGGCATCGCTGCCGGCACGCTCAAACATGCGTATTTCTGCCGCTGTTTCATAATAAGGACCTTGCCACATCGTATATACACCACTATGATAAGGTATCATTAAACGATCAGCTATTGTCTTTGCCAAATTTCTTAAATCTGAACTATATGGTTCAGACATATCTGGAAAGCGTGGACCAAAGCGTTCATCATTTACACCAATTAACGGATTCACAGAAACACCATTGATAAAATCATCAATCAGCATTAAATCTCCCTGCTGAAACGTGCGATTGATACCGCCACAAGCATTGGTAATAATAAGATCATGTACCCCTAACATTTTCATCACAAACACCGGAAAGGTAATTTCCTTCATATCATAGCCTTCAAAATAATGAAATCTTCCCTGCATCACCATCACGCTTTTGCCATGCATTTCTCCGATGATAAGATTACCTTCATGTCCTGCTACACGTGAAATAGGAAAGTGAGGAATGCTGTCATAAGGTAGAGTGATAGGATGTTCGATTTGTTCACTTAACTGACCTAAACCACTGCCTAAGATCATCCCTACTTCAGGAGCCTTGTTTATATGCAATTGTATATAAGATTTAGCCTCCATTACATCATCATAAAACATAGTGCTGCCTCCTTTACTTTTTCTTACTTTTATTATAAACGATATAAGAAGAAGAAGGAATACATATCCCTATTTTATTATGAAAGGATACTGATTGAGCAATCGAGTAGGGTGAAATAAATCACCCTCTCACACCACCGTACGTACGGTTCCGTATACGGCGGTTCGTTTTAATTTCAAAGCGTGTCTCTCTATATAGTAGTCTAAACAACTGACTAGTCCTTTTTAGGCTAGTTTTTCTTTTGATATTGCTCTTACCACACATGTTTTGGTTACGACCCATTGATAATGGTCTCCCATATACGATGTCTGTCTTGCTCTATCTTTTCTAATCCCAAGTTTTTGTAATCCCCACTGTCGCTTGCTGGGTACTTTCCACTGTTTCCATATAATTACTCGCAGTCTTGTACGAAGATGTTCATCTATCCTTGTCATATGTGTTTTCATATTACATATGGAATAATAGTTTATCCATCCTCGTATTACTTGGTTCAGTTGTCTTATCCTTTCATTTAAAGCCATTGTGTTCTTTCTGATTGTTAGCTGTTTTAGTTTCCTCTTAAATCGTTGTATGGAACTTTCATGTGGTCTTGCACAATATTTCTCAGCTTTGGTATCATAATAAAATCCAAAGCCTAGATATTTTAATTTGTTAGGTCTTGTGATATGCGTCTTTGTCGCATTCACTTTCAGTCCCAATTTGTGTTCAATCCACTTTGTGATTGTATGCATCACTCTGTTCGCACTGGCTCTACTTTTTACCGCTATCACGCAGTCGTCTGCGTATCTGGTAAAGTGTAATCCTCTGCTTTCTAATTCTTTGTCTAATTCATTTAGGATAATATTACTTAATAATGGCGATAGGTTTCCACCCTGTGGTGTTCCCTTTTCACTCTTTTCATATTTTCCGTTTATCATGATACCTGCTTTAAGATATTTTCGTATGAGCGACTCTGTATCTCCATCATTTATGATGATGTGTACATAACTCATCAATTTATCCTGTGGCACGTTGTCAAACAATTTCTCTAAGTCAATGTCTACTATCCATTCATATCCATCATTGATATATTCCAATAATTTCATTATGGCCTGTTCACAACTCCGATTTGGTCTGAATCCATAACTATAATCCGAAAAGAACGTTTCACATATTGGACTTAATACTTGTACCATTGCCTGCTGGATGATTCTATCCATTACCGTTGGTATCCCCAGATTTCTAGTTCCTCCATTCGGTTTTGGTATTTCAACTCGCTTTACTGGCTGTGGTTTGTACTTCCTTTCTGTGATTTCTGCTCTGATACGTTCCCAGTTTTCTTTTATATAAACATAGGCGTCCTCAATCGTTATTTCATCAATTCCGCTTGTTCCTTTGTTCGCTTTTACACGTTTATAGGCTTTGTTCATATTTTCTCTGTTCAGTATCTTTTCTAATAGTTTTGACATACTTTGTGCACTCCTATCCTTTCCGCTTTCTTACAAATCATCATATGTGTTTTGGATATTTGCTCATTTACGTTTTCACTCATACCCCTGTCTGATTGTTGTAAGAAACACACATTTTGCTCGTGCGATTAAAACGTTCAGTCCTTCAGTATTTCTACCTACTATGACCTCGGCTGACTTCTCATTGTTCGTTGTTACTACTCCTCGACTGCCCGTCGTTCTACGTCTCGCCTACTGAGTCAATGAGACCTCGCGGGGTAAGTCACATATCTTTCCTCGTTTACTTATCTGATTTACGCCATTAGGTTACGGTTATCTTTTGGACTTTGATGCTTCATGCCATCTCATCCGCTAATGCCGCCTTATTATCAGCCGTCTGAATTTAATGTTCAGACTTCCTGTCCGTTAAGCCACGATTTCGCTATTGCTTCCTCTCTCCCATACCTCACGATATGAAACTTGCAAGTCGCTCTTGGGTTCGTCGATAACTACGCCCCGAGGGATTTTCACCCTAGATATGTGGCATGCCCGCCACACAATAAAAAAGTGGCAATTGCCACTCTTCATTGCTTATGCGATATAAGGCAGTATCCTTACATGCGCGTTCATAAAGGATTATGAGAATCAGATTTTCCTATCTTTTAGCTTCTGTTTCTTAATAGTCTATTCCAGTACCCCTAATTCTTCTTTTCCATCTTCATCCTCAATCTGCTTGTCCAATTTCTTCATTTCATGAGAGATAAAACCGAATACAACAATACCACTTGTTATATCGGCTATCGGACCGGCATATAAAATACCATTTAAACCAAAGATCATAGGTAAGATTAAAATTAAAGGGATCAATAAGATCAATTGCCGCATCATCGATAAGACACTCGCCTTTAATGGCTGCCCGGTTGCCTGAAAATAGCTTGTCGCTGTTATCTGGAACCCTGCACAAAAGATTCCCATCATAAAGATACGCATACAGCGGATAGCAAATTCGGTAAATGTCGCATTGCCACTGCCAAATAAAGATAATATGATATGAGGAATGGTAATGCATAACAACCAGCCAACAATGGAAGTAATTGTCGCAATACCAGCCGCACGCTTATAAGTACTTTTAATGCGCTTTGGTTGATTTGCGCCTTTATTAAATCCCAAAATGGGTTGCGCACCAATACCAATGCCCACACAAATAGCAGTAATGATCATCGAAACCTTTAAGACAATGCCCATAGCACTTAATGCCACATCTCCACCGGTCGATGTCATATCACCATAATATACCAAAGAGTTATTCATGACAACCTGCATAATTGTCGCTGCTGTCTGTGTAATACAACTAGAGATTCCTAATGCGAAAATCGCTTTACAGATGGATGATTTTAACTTCATATGATCAAAGCGTAAACGCATATGACCTTTTTTCAAGAAATAATATAGTAAGATGACAGCACCAATGATTTGTGATGTTATGGTCGCAATCGCAGCACCTTTTACTCCCCAATGCAAGACAAAAATATAAAATGGATCGAGCATCGTGTTTAAAATAGCACCTGCCAGCATACTATACATGGCGACATTAGGACTGCCATCCGTTCTTGCCATATTGGATAATCCGATACCTAACAAATTAAACGTAGATCCTAACAAAATAATGCTTGCATAGTCTTTCGAATAGGCCATATTTTTCGGTGTTGCGCCAAATAAGTTTAATATAGGTTCTAAGAAGACTAAACCAATTACAGTAATCAAAAGACCGATGACCAACAGCATCAAAAATTCATTTCCCAATGTATTTTCGGCTTCGTCTTCTTTCTTTTCCCCTAATTTGATTGCCGCATAAGCACTACCACCGGCTCCCAACATCGTGCCTATTGCCAAAAGAATTGTCATCAAAGGAAATGTGACCGTTGTTGCGGCATTTCCCAGATAACCAACACCTTGCCCGATGAAAATTTGATCAACAATATTATATAATGCATTCACCAGCATACTGATGACACTGGGAATAGCAAAACGCATTAACAGCCGTCCAATCGGCTGATACCCTAATGGATTTCTTGTTTTTGGATGTACATGTTGTTCCATAGATTCCCTCCTTATTTCTTTTTAACGAAAGCAGCTGCATTCGCTGCTACTCTTCCCATGAGGCGCGCTGTAACTTCGCATTCTTCATCACTTAACCCATCTGTGATGATCGCATGCCAATCAGCAAGCACTTGATTGATCATCTCAACAATGGCCTCACCTTTTTTTGTCACATACAGTTTCGTGATACGACGATCATGTTCATCACTGCGTCGCAATACGTAACCCTGCTCCTCTAATTTTTTTACTGCTCTGGCCGTCGTTCCTTTATCATAATGATCTTGATATGCAAGCTCATATTGATTAATCCCCGGATGACGATAGATATGTAATAGAAAAAACTGCTGTCCACAGCCAATATGATAGGGTGCCAGTTGTTCATCGAAATAAATCTGACTTAGCCGATATACCATGGAAGAATATTTACTAATAGCAGGCATTTCATCACCTCTTAACTTACCGTTGCATAAACAACTATTGTATTATACCGTATGAAAGTTGCATACGCAACCATAAAATGTAAGATTTTTTGACGATGTCTTGCTTCAGTAAAGTCATATATATTTTCATCAGTAAATGAAAAAAGCTGCCAACATCTTTGCTTCCGATGTATGCGCAGCCTTTCATCACATTTTATTTTTTATCATGCAGTTTTCCATCAGCATAGTATTTTCCTTGGAAATCATCCTTCATATATTTATAGTCTTCTACTCTTATTAATTGTTCATCGTAAAGGGCACATTTACCATGCAGACAAGCTGCATAATATTCACTCTCCCCATCTTTGCCTTTCACAACCAAAATGTCATCATATACCTCATCCATGACTTGACGATATGCAAGGTCATAAAAATGCCAACCGTCTTTAAGCTTCACAATGCGATAATTACTTTTATTGTTACGATAATCTTTAACTTCTAGCAATTCTTCATCACCCTGCATCAAAATCTTTTTACCTTCTTTTTCTTCGACATAAATGATAAAGCCTAAATCATATATATTTTCATCAAAACTAGAATGAACAATATTGCTATACTCCTTCATTCTATCTTTTTCCTCTTTTGCTTGGTAATTCATAGCAGTCATAATGCTAAACAATACGGCCACTGCAATGATATATGGTAATTTAGATGGAGTCTGTACTTTTCTGCTTTTCGACAAGTACTGATGCAATTGAAAGACAGCTTTCTTTACGTCTTGCTCAGGTGGGATACCTTGCGCTGCTTTGTTTTGGATAGACAGTAAATAGGATGATAATTTTAATTGTCTATCCATAAGATCTTTGATAGATTGACGATATCGTTTCTTTGGTAAGATATACTCTGATAAGCGTTTTAAGAATTGCCCATTTGTCCTAGCTTCTAAAAAGGCATTCGTACTTAAAAAGGTTATCCATACCGCTGTATCGTTTCGTTTAGTTGATTCACTCAGCATTATCCATCGCTCCAACACCGTATCTTCAACAGGTCTTTGTTTACTCATCAAATCAGAGAAATCAACTATGTCAAAACATTTTCCACTTATATGAGCAAGCACTTCACTTTCCTTTGGCAAGGAAAGCTGCTCTTGCATCATCTGTTGTACCTCGCTTTGAAGTGGCTTTGGACGATCCAATGTCTTCCATAAGAGTTCATGGAATTTAACTTCTTGTTTCACCAGCTGAAAACTTACTGTCTTAAAAAAAGCTTGCCAGCTGGATGGCTGTGTCCGCAGCGGACTTTGGTCGAGTGCTGCCCAATCCATCAATACGAGATGCAAAAGTGCATAGAAATACTTTTCTTTTATGGACAGCAAAACAGCAGTCGGTGTCTTTAGCTCCATCATCGTCTGCCTTTTTAATTGTTCATCAAAGGCTTCGATAGGAACGCTTGTTTCTATTCTTTTAAATTGATAGAGTGAAAGACGCAAGCGTAGAAGAAGCGCTGTATCGCATGAAAATACGCAATTGTCTTTATGATATGGTATTAATTCCTCTAACGCTTCGAATAAATAGTCTTCAAAACCTTTATACTCTTGAAAAAATTGTTCCCATTCATTGTATGTGGCTTGTGTTTCATAGAGCTGTTTCCACTTTTCAACAAAGTTATTTTGTATATACTGCAATACATCAAAAACATCTTTGTACGCTTCTTCATCATCATTCGCATGAACTTCCTCTTTTTCAAAAGCAAATAACCTTTCATAGATGCTATGCATATCTTCATGTTCCGCTTGATTGTTACTTTCTGCAGATTGCGACATAGCGCTTTGTTTGGCTATTTTTAGGGCGCTTTCATAAGCTTGGCGTATCGTTTGATACATTTCGGGGTCATCTTCAGGATGATATTGTCTCACCATTTTACTATAGGCTTTTTTAATGGCTTTTAGATCTGTTGTTTCTGTGATTGCTAAAATTTCCCAACAAGATTTCATACTTCATTCCCCCTATGCTTGAAAATAACGAGGAATCGTCGTTGTATCCCCATCCCCTTCTATGCTATCCAGGCGTCGGCTGACTTCATGATAAGCATGATCAATCGCACGTTCATTCTGACTTTCCAATACCTGTTCAAAATAGCGCATCAGATCTGCTACCATTTGACGTTCTTCTTTTACAAGTTCTAAAAACATTCGTTCACCACGTGCCAGTAATAAGCGATTACGTTCTTTATCACGTGGATGTATCTTCAACTCCTTTAATGCTTGGAGCTTTTGCTTAATTTCTGCCTCACTCATACGATTATTTTTCGATAAGATCATCTTATGAAAACTTTGCCGGGTAGAAATTACAAAGGCATCCACCTCTAAAATGCCATTTATATCATAAGTTAGACGAACCTTTACGATTTCCTTACCTTTTTTATTGGGTGGTACCTTAACTTCTAAATTGCCTAATAACAGATTATCTTCTGCATGGTAATGTTCTCCCTGATAAATTTCAAAATCAATGACTTCTTGTTGATCATGTATAGTCGTATACAAAGATTCCCGACTACATGGCAATACACTGTTACGTTCAATCAAAGGACTCATAATTGCATCCTTCAGCCCGTCGGGATATATAGCAGTGCCTAAAGTGAAGGGACAGATATCACTAAGGAGCATATCTTTGATTTCTTGATTGCGTTCTTTAATACCGGCTGCTGTTCCACATCCATAAGCAATCGCCTTATCCGGATCCAAGTGCATAGTTACGGTATGCTTAGTCAGATATTCTATATAATGCTGAACGACTGGCATCTTACAAGAGCCCCCGACAAGGATGATATCATCAATATCTCCAATATCATCACCAGCATCCTTTAATGCTTGTTTTAAGGGACCTTCCATCCGTGTTAAGATGCTATTACCCAACAGAATCAGCTGCTGATTTGTAAGTTTCATACTCAAAAGCGTATCATGGATGCGTACTTTCATGTTCACCTCATCCTGTTCACTCAGTTTACGTTTGCATATTTCTGCCTGCTTCATTAACATCGCTTTTTCCTGGACACTGATATCTGTAGCATACAGACCATGTTCCCTTAAAAAGGCTTCAGCGATCACGGTGTTAAAATCTTCCCCACCTAAATGATTATCGCCGGCAACCGCAGCTATTTCAATCACATTATCAAAAGCATCTACAACGGAAATATCTAAAGTACCACCACCAAAATCGATAATGAGAAAAGTTTTGTCTTCCCCATCATCATGAATATGCTGTGCTAACGCAGCAGCACTTGGCTCATTGATAATTCGTTCCACTTTTACTTGCGCCAATGCCCCTGCTGTCTTTGTCGCCCAACGCTGATCATCGTTAAAATATGCCGGCACACTGATAATGACCTCTTCGATGTCTTCCTGCAAATACATTTTTGCATCTTCAATCAGTTGGCGTAGGATAAAAGAACTTAACTCTTCAGGTTTAAATGTCTTATTACCTAACGTATATTGCTTGGCTGTACCCATGTCCCGCTTAAACGCAGCAACACTGTCTTGGGGATGGGTAATCAGACGTTCCTTTGCTAATCGTCCTACTAAGATTTCATCATCCTTTACACTGACGACACTTGGTGTTATATATTCCCCTAATGCATTTGGGATCAATTCTGCTTTGTTATTTCGCCAAACACAGGCCAATGAATTGGTTGTACCTAAATCTATTCCAATAATTGCCATATAAAATCTTCCTCTCTTAACTACGAAGGCGTGTATCCATTTGCTTTTTTATTTTATCATACCCTTTGCACATGAGTAAAATTTTCACATTTTCTTATCGCATGTTTATGGCATTACTCTATCATAATCACTTCCATCTTATGAGCCTTTGCCCGACGATTTGATATCGCGTTGTAAAAACCTCTTCTATGAACTTACGATCATGTGATACCGCAAGGATACAGCCTTTAAATTCCTTTAAGATCTGACGAAGAAGCGGATTTGTAAGTGGTGATAAATTGCGGGTCGGCTCATCTAACAGTAAGACATTGCAATTGGTTTTAATGAAGCGTAAAAGATACACTTTTGCTTTTTGTCCTTCACTTAATTCCATGAGGGAATGTATCATTTCATCACTCGTAAATTTCATTCTTCCTAGTAATTCTCTGGCTCTGGTAACATCCTTTTGATCACCTTCTTCCAAGAGAAATTGAATAGGTGTCTCATGTTCTTGAAAACATTGTGCGTATGCTTGCGGCATATACCCAACCTTAAGATCATCGCGCAGCTTGATTTCTTCATAAAGTCTTTTCAATAATAAACTTTTTCCACAGCCATTGCGTCCTGTAATTACCACTTTTGCTTGCCCCTTTATCAATAAATCAACATCTTGTAACAGTATTCTTTCTTGTATGCGCAATTCCTTTAGCTGATACTGCATAACTATTTTCGCAGCCGGTAAAGGTGTTGCTTCAAAATAGACATCAATGGCTTCTTCTACTGTATCCACCTTATGAACCCCATCTCTTTCATGACGGTTTTCCAGTGCCTTGATATTTTTCATTTTCTTTTTCAATAATTGCCCCATGGATGGGTTGCGCACCGTATCATTCAATGCATCATGTACCGCATTACGCATATCGTTCAATTTGATCATCTTTTTTTGATATTCCAACTGTTCTTTCGAAGCTAAGGCGGCTTCTTTATTTAATTTCATTGCTCTGCTGTTAACATACTCTTGATAGGTACCACGATAGATCGTATGCACACATTTTGTTTTCTTATTTCGCTGTTCCAGATGGATGATGACATTGGCCGCATGTTCCAATAATGTTTCATCGTGTGATATAAAAATAACCGGTATCGTCTGTTGAACGATGAATTGTTCCAACCATTCCAGTGTTTCAATGTCCAAATCATTGGTCGGCTCATCGAAAAGTAATAGCTCCGGATGACTGGCTAGCAACTTTATCAGTTGAAGTTTAACCTTTTCTCCACCGCTTAACGTTTTGATTTTTTGTTCTGATGTCAAACAGGTGGCATCCAGATGTACCTGATGACATAATTGTTCAAATTCTTTTAGGCGATTATAGTCTTCTGCTTCTATGATATCCGCAACATCATTTTTTAAAACATATTCATATACATAGCTTTCCTGCCATTTGTCATTTAACTGTTGTTCAAAATAGCCGATATGTTTCATGTCTGTAATAATCGTTCCACTTACCTCTGCATAGTCTTCTATTTGTTTTGTATTATAAATTGCTTTTAATAAGGTTGATTTTCCATTTCCCTCTTCACCGATAATTCCTACCTTATCTTCATTTCCCAGGGAATAATTAAATTTATCAAGTAATATATGATTCTTTTGATCTTTTATTATAACATCTTTTAGAATAAGCAATGGACATACCTCCTTTTGACACAAAAGAAAAGAACGTCAGACGTTCTTTGTGTGATTGTTCATCAGGATAAGTGATCATACGATAATGACACGACAAAAACGATTCTGTTTACGGATTCATTTTTAAGTTTCATTATCGATTGTACATCCTATCACTCCTTCATCTTGCTTTTTATGATAGCGTAAATAAAAATGAATGTCAACTTATAAAAAACCATGTATGGGGCATGATAAAGGATAACGAGGTGAGAGCATGAACGATTCTTATTGGATCAACAAACAAAAACAACAGCTCCAATTTCCACAAGTCACAAAGGAATTGGATACGAATATTGTCATTATCGGTGGTGGTTTATGTGGGTTAAGCAGTGCTTATTATCTTTCTAAAGCAAAAGAAGACATCATTGTTTTAGAGGCTGAGGAAATTGGTCGTGGAGCCAGCGGACGCAATACGGGAAAGGTCACATCGCAGCATGGCTTAATCTATCGTCATTTATTAGAAAGCTATGACAAACATTTTGCGCGATTATACTATCATGCAAATGAAGAAGCAATCACTTCCATCGAAGAAATCATTCAGGAGCATGGGATTGATTGCGATTTTCATCGTTGTGATACGATGCTATATACAAATGATGATGTACAAATTGCCCAGTTGCAAGATGAATATCAAGTGTATTTGGATCTGCATATTCCTTGTACCTATGTGGAAAAACAAACAACGCCTTTTGCGATGAAAGCTGGACTTATCATGCATTATCAGGCAGTGTATGATCCTTATGCATATGCTTGCGGTTTGGCTAAGGTGCTTCGTGATGCAGGCGTTTCACTTTATGAGCATTCTCCCGTGAGTGACTTGCAAGAAGAAGCAGATGGCAGTTATACACTGCTTTGTAACAATCAACGTATTCATGCTAAAAAAGTCATTCTTGCCACGCAGTTTCCTATATTGGATCATGGACATTTCTACTTCGCCCGCATGCGCTGTGATCAAGAAACAATTTTACTTTGTGACTATCATGGAGAAGACTGTACGGCATTATCAATCGATACCCCGATGCGTTCCTGGAATTCCATCAGAGATGGCATTTTAATCGGAGGAAACAGCGGTAAAAGCGGTCAGCAGGATAGCAGCGATTTGCAGGAAATGCTCAAAGAAGTTGCCCAAAGTTCTAGCATTGGTGATGTAAAAGCCGGTTGGAGCAATTCGGATTATATCTCTTTTGACCATATCCCCTTCATTGGTAAATTAGATAAGCATAATGAAAACTTGTTATTTGCCAGCGGTTTTTCTAAATGGGGCAATACCAGTGCAAATATCGCCGGAAAGCTTTTATGTGCACATGCACTAGGTAAACGCAGCCAATATCGCGTAATATTTACACCACAACGGATGTCGGATATCTTCTCCCTACCTTTTGTAAAGGAAAATCTAAACGTTGCCTATGAATTTATTAAAGGTAAATTTAAACATCCCGATGACCAATATCCTGATATCGGTGAAGGGAAACTAGTGCAGATTGACGATCATACTTATGGTGTATATCGTGATGAGGAAGAAATTCTGCATATCGTCGATGTGACTTGTCCGCATTTAGGTTGTGTTTGCCATTTTAACGCCATGGATAAGACCTGGGATTGTCCATGTCATGGTTCTCGTTTTTCCTATACCGGTGAATTGATCAAAGGACCGGCTACCTATCGTCTACATCGTTACGGCGAAGGATTCAATGAAATTGATCCGCATATTATTGATTGATCTTTTAAAATTACTCCTTCATAAAGACATAAGAACACCCTTTAAGAAGACTGCTGTTTTGCGAACAGGTAAGCGAAGGGTGTTTTTCTTATATTTTCTACATAACGATACAACGACTGTATTTTATTATCAATTTTTCATAACTTTTTTAACAGCCAGAAACCACTGAGTACTGCCAATCCTTCTGCCAGCGTAATCGTAAACCAAATGCCATTCATCCCAAATAGATGGACCATGATAAATAATGATATGATCACAAAGACAAATCCTTTCAAAAGAGCCAAAATAGTAGCAGCACGGCTACATTCAATGGCTTGCAAGTAATATAGAATCATGGTGATGATGGCCGTAAAAAACAAGCTTGTAAAATAAAAGCGAATGCCATCCCCGGCACTGGCAATAAGCTGCATATCTCCATCACTGAAAATGGCAGCCACAGTGTTAGGAAAAAGGAGAAAAAGGATGTATAAAAGTAACGCAAAAAGAGAGCTGGCAATTAAGGATATATGAAATGCCTGCTGGGTACGCTTTTTTTGTCTTGCCCCATAATTCGTCGATATAATTGGCTGTGCAGCCTGGGCAAAGCCATTTAATAACCCTTTGGTAACATAAGCGATATTGGTGACGATGGCATAAGCAGCTAAGAATAGCTGATCTGCCTCTTGGACAATAACATAATTAAAAATGAGCACTACACTTCCGGCACTGATTTCCAACACACCGCTACCGGCTCCATTCATCAGCATACGTTTCCATACTTCAATAGAAAAGATATCCTTACAAAAGTGCACCGTATTTTGCTTAAAGAAAAAATGTGGCAACATAAACAATAAACTTAATACGGCTGATAAAGCAGTCGCAATAGAAGCGCCAAAAAGCCCCATGCCAAAGACCATGACCAAAAGATAATCTAAGATGATATTCGTAATATTGCCACATAAGGTAGCCTGCATGGCAAGCTTGGGGGCATGATCATTACGTAATAAGATACTGCCGGCATAATTAATGACAAAAAACATGGCACAAGCATTGATTGGACGCATATATTCCATAACATGTGGCAAAAGCTCTTGACTGCTTCCCAACATGTAGGCAAAAGGTTGAGCAAATATCGTCCCAAAAACCGCAATGAACAATCCTATTACACTCATGCCCAACACACTGCAAGTAAATGCCTGATTTCTTTCTTGCATATGTCCTGTTCCTTCCGCAATGGACATGATCGTAGCTCCCCCAACTCCAAATGTTAAGCCGATAGCAGAATATAGTGTAAACAATGGCATAGCAATATTCAATGCCGCTAAACCGGTACTGCCGGCACCTTTGGAAATAAAGAAGACATCTGCCAGGCAATACAAGGAATTGCTCGCCATCGCAATCAGCGTAGGGAAAAGATAATGCAGATATAGCCGATGCACACGATCATTCAATAGCCGATTTGAAGATACCTTAGTCGACATGAACCTGTTCCTTCACTTTCCGCAAAACACGTCGTGTCTTATGCGCATCTTCTATCGTAAAGACAATAAGTGCCGAAGTGATACCAAGCTTTTGATACGCCTTCCATTCTGCGATATGATCATAGGCATCCTCACTCAATAAATGTATACGACAGTGTACATCACTTAAAATCGGATAGCGATGCCCTTTCAAATCCTTCAGATTATAGCGTGTTGCTTTTCGACATAAACCACACTGTTTCTTACCATCATCCTTTAGACATGCCTGTATCGGGCAATATTCACTCAGCATCAATTCCACATGACCATATAGTTGTACAGCAAAATTGCCTGTTCTATGATAACGCTTTTGAAATGCCGTGGTTAATTCCTGTATGGTATCCGGGGTATGTTCCACTGATAAGGTAAGAATGTCCACACCGTTTGCAAAGGCAAAAGCAGCGCTATAAGAATTTGTGATATTCAAAGAAGTATCTCCGGCATGAGCTTGAGCAAAACTTAATCCTGCCGTTTCTTGAATTAAAGTATGAGGTTGTGTATAAGCATCTTTTTTCACGCGCTCTTCACGTAAATAAACTGTTTCATTGGCTTGTCGTAAAGTTTGATATAAGCTGACATCCGCTATGTAAATAGAAGAAAAACCTTCTTCACGACATACTTCATATTGTTCTTTTGTATGTACGACAATCATGACTTCACGCATTGATGGCAAAGCGATAACCTTTGCTTTTTCTTCTGCAAAACGTCGTACACCATTTCGTACTTCACGCAGTTTCTGCAATTGCTCCAATGCCTTTCTGCGCATGCGATTCAATTCCTTAATAGGCAAAATGCCATCACTTGTAACATCACTCATATCACAGCAGCTGATAGCAAATGGCGTATCCTTTGTTTTTTGTAGTTGTGCCAGGATGCGTTCCTTAGATAAAGGGGTTTTCATTGCTTTTTCACATGGCATATCGGAAAAGACTTCCACTTGATGCTGTTGCTCATCTTTAACGATCAATTTTGCTTTTTTCTGAAGCTGCATGGAAAAGGATGCTTGAATGGGAATGGTACGTGAACGCTGCTCATAGGATGCTCGCAAAGCTTCCAGCTGTTGACAATCACTCGTCTTTAACAATATACTGCCTTTTTCCACATAACCGGTTTTATCCAATTGAATGCGTTCATTCTTTTTTGCGTGATTCACTAATAAGCCATTTTGATACATACGATTGACACGAAAGCCCTCATCCCCTTTGGCTTTCAAAATACGCACACCATCTCCTTGATGTAAATCATCTACCAATTTTACGGTCATCTTATCTTTGCTGATCTGTTCAATGATACCTGCACGCACGCCCATATGATTGGGACGCAGCGGATTCATTAACGCACTTCCAACCTGGTGAAAGAGATGTCCGCTGGTAAAGCCACGATGAAACACTTTTTCCATTTCCTGTTTCATAGCAGCATCTACATGAAACGTTTCCTTACGAGTATACGCATCTATTGCTTTACGATATAAGGCACACATTAAGGCTACATATTCTGGACGCTTCATTCTGCCTTCAATCTTAAAGGATGCTATCCCTGCCTCAATTAAGGTTGGTACTTGTTCTAAGGTATTTAAATCCTTTGGGCTTAACAAATACTGCCCTTTGGTCGTGATTTCTTTGTGTAAACCATGATGATCTTCTTCCAATGTATATTGCATTCGACAGGATTGGGCACATTCTCCTCGATTTCCACTGCGTGCCAAAGTCAGAGAAGACATCAGACACTGCCCGGAATACGATACACATAAAGCCCCTTGTACAAACACTTCCAAATCTACGCCAAGTTTTGCATATTCGCGAATTTCTTCAATCGTTGTTTCTCTTGGAACAACCACTCTGGCTGCCCCCATTTTCTGTAACATCGCAATGCCTTGCGGATTATGAATATGCATCTGTGTAGATGCATGTAACTCCATATCCGGAAATCGCTCATGCAGCAAGGTAAATAAGCCGACATCCTGAATGATCAAAGCATCGACATCCATATCCTGCAAACGTTTTACATACGCTATGACTTCTTCCATTTCCTTCTCATAAAGCAGTGTATTCACGGTTACATATACCCGCACACCATATACATGTGCATATTTAACAGCCGTTTCCATCTGCGTATCATCAAAATTATGCGCAAATGCTCTTGCGCCAAACATAGTTCCTCCTAAATATACTGCATCACAGCCATTTTGAACGGCTGCCTGCAATGCCTCAAAGCTTCCTGCCGGAGCTAATAATTCCACATTAGTTCTCACTTCTTTTCACCTGCCGTTTCGTTTTAAAAACTGAGCGCATGATTGTTGAAACCATTAAGATACCTAACACCAAAACGCCTGCAATACTAATCGTATCTAAGCCAATATTTAATGCCTCATCTACATGTCCCTGGATCGCCTGTAACATCATGCGATACATACCACCACCGGGTACCAAAGGAATTAAGGCGCAAATGATAAAGGTCGTGACCGGTGTCTTACAGATACGTGCTAAGATTTCTGAATAAAGTGAAAAAGCGATAGATCCCAAAAACATCGCCATCATTTCACTACAGCCATACTGCATGGACAATTGATACACAACACCGCCAATACTGCCGCCAATACCAGCTAGTAATAATTTATTTCCTTTGATATTAAATAACACCCCAAAGCCTAAGCTGGCAAGAAAACTGGAAATCATCACACTGCCCAGATTCAGCATATCAGACACCTCCTTGTACCATGAAAATACTTAAGATAAAACCGATGCCTACCGCAATGGCAATCGCCACTAAAAATGCTTCACAGGCTCTGGCAACTCCGGATAAATAATCACCGGCAACCGTATCCCGTATGGCGTTGGTGATTGCCAGTCCCGGCACTAATAACATAATGCTGGAAATAATCATAATATCAACATCCGTATTCGTTAACAACTTATGCAGACCTAATGCAACCATCGCCGCAAAAGCCGCTCCAATCGCATTAATGAAAAAATTATTTAAATCTCGCTGTTCCATAAACCACGTAATTGCTTTAATGATCAAACCGATGAAAAAGGCACAGCCTGCCTCTAACATACTGCCTTGAAAGAAGATGGCAAAACCTCCTGCACTAAGCGCACTGAATAGTAAGGTCATCCCAAATGAATAACGCTCTTTTCGACCAATTTCCTGCAATTGTTGATTCAATTCTTCTAAAGAAAAAGCAGTTTCACTCGCTCTTCTTGACAATGCATTGATACGGTCAATGCAATTTAGATCGACCCCTCTTGAATGTACGCGCATGATTTTTGTCGAAGTCTTACCATCCACCGTGATTGACAACATGATACCGGTTGGCGTAACAAAACTTTCCGCATCCTGTACCTCATGAAAACTGTGGCATAGGCGGACCATGGTTTCTTCCACCCGATAGATTTCCGCTCCACTCTCAATTAATAATTTACCGGCATATCCTACGACATTCAGCAGTTGATCACTCTTCATTCTTTCACTTCTTTCTTTCCTTAAACAGTATATCAAAATGGGGTCAAAAAAGAAACCTTTTTTCTTTGAATTTTCAATTACGTCTGCTTATATATATGCGTAAGTTTGACTGCTACATGAACGAATAGAAAAAGATTACGATAAATTATTGGTAATTTTTGGCCTTTTTCATTATAATGTTAGTTATATGCAGGAGGTGATACCATGCGGCAAGTCATGCTTATTGTCAATCCAAAAGCCGGTAAAGGAAATGCCAAAGCAAATTTATTTACCTTATGCAATGCATTTTGTGCTATGGAAGATGAAGTCAAGGTATTTGTGACACAGTATGGTAACCATGCACGCCAATTGGTTGAAGAAAAGGCCGAACAATTTGATTTACTGTTATGCTGTGGAGGAGATGGCACATGGAATGAAGTTATCAGCGGTCTAATGAAGGTGGCACAAAAACCGGCAGTCGCTTATCTTCCAACGGGAACCGTTAATGATTTTGCCTCAACACTGAAATTAGCAAAAAGTCCTGGTAAGCTGATGGAACATCTGGCAACACCAACGCCTTTTGCTTGTGATATCGGTCAGTTCAACAAACGCTATTTCACCTATGTTGCCGCCTTTGGTCTGTTCACCGAAATCTCCTATTCGACACCTCAAGGAAGTAAAAACACCTTTGGCAAGGCTGCTTATTTTTTGGAAGGCATTAAGCAGCTGACCCATATCCCACGTTATCATATAGTTTTAGAAACAAAAGATATGCGTATTGAGGAGGATTGTATCTTTGGCTGTATAACCAATTCACGTTATGTGGCAGGCTTTACTTCTATCACCGGGGAACATGCCAAATTAGATGATGGTTTATTTGAAGTACTTTTACTGCGCGTACCGAATAATCTATTAGATGTGCAAAATATTATAACGGCCTTATTAAAACGCGAAGTAAATACTACCTGGATGCATTTTCTGACAACTTCTGCTTTGACGATTACTTGTGATCAAGCAATACCATGGACCTTAGATGGAGAAGATGGTGGAAGCGTGCATTGTGCCAAGATCCAAAATCATCATAAAGCGATTACCATACTGCTATAACACGATGCAGAGAAATAACAGAATTCTTTCCATTGATCATGATGATAAAGATAAGCAATTTTTTACGCTTTTATCACGCCATTCATAATATCAAATATTACCCATACAAACGTAAAAGTATGCTAAAACACTTAACCTTATCAAATAAAAAAAACAGGAAGCGTTCCTGTTATCCATTGAAATTCACTTTACCAAACTTTGCGCCATTTTTCTTATTTTTCAACTTACGTTCTAACAGGGAGCCTTGTGGCTTCTGTTTTACGCTGCGACTTTTTTCCAGCAAAGCTTTCGTATCTAATTTCTTTTTTTCACTCATGCATTTCACTTCCTATCTTTTACTAAGTAAATATTGTTTTAATTCTTCAACATCGTTCACGATGACATCCGCACCTGCAAGTTGTAATTCCTCTTCATCTCCATAACCAAACAATACACCGACACTGGCAAGATCATGTTCCTTTGCCCCCAATATATCATGCTTACGATCACCAACCATCACACAATGCTCTTTTTCTAGGTTTTCCTTTTCCAAAATATAGGCGATGACTTCACCTTTACGACTTCTTGTGCCATCCAATTCACTGCCATAAATACCATCAAAATATTCAGCAAGTTGATAATGATGTAAAATCGTTTTCGCAAAAACATGTGGCTTGCTTGTTGCCACAAACAACTGTCTTCCATCTTCCTTCAGTTGTTGCAACATCGTTTTTATACCAGGATATACTTTATTTTCCAGCATTCCCTTTTCTTTAAAATAAACGCGATATTGTTTGATTGTTTCATCGCACTGTTCCTTATTAAAACCATAAAATTGTGCAAACGAATCTGCTAAAGGCGGACCGATAAAGGTAATTAAATCATTTTTATCTTCGATAGGGATACCCGCTTTTTCTAAAGCATATGCCACGGAATTTGTAATGCCTTCCTTAGGATCCGTTAAGGTACCATCTAAATCAAATAGAATTGCTCGCATTATTTTTCATCCTCCTCTAATATAGAATATAACTCTTTTAAATTGGTTATTTCATAGGTAATTGGTAAATCCTGCACATTTGGTTTTTGTTTAGGATTCATCCAACAGGTCGCAATACCTGCATGAATACCTCCCTGCATATCACTTGATAAGGAATCTCCGATTATTAATGTCTGCTCTTTTTCAAATGATGGAATATGAGCAAAACAATAATCGAAATATTCCTTCATTGGTTTTCAATAACCGATTTCTTCTGATATGAATGCTTTACGGATATGTTGATCTAAGCCTGAATCATGCAAACGTGAATGCTGCGTTGCACTTACCCCATTTGTTACGATATACAATTCATAATCTTTCTTCAAATGTTTCACAAGTTCGAGCGCATGTGGCATGAGGGCATGTCCTTTTCCTAATTCTTTTTGATATATATGCTCAAATTGAACACCATCTTCAGCAATATGGAATTCATCAAACAGCTTACCAAAGCGTGTAAAGATAACTTCTTCCCTTGTCATTCTTCCTTCTTCATAGGCATTCCATAAAGCAGTGTTAATCTGCAGATAACGGTTTTTCATCGCTGGAGTAAAGGGAATATTCTGCATGGTAAAGGTTTTACGCAGAGCTTCTTTTTCCGTCTTATCAAAATCCAACAAGGTATTATCTGCATCAAATAATAGCGTTTTATATTTCTTCATACTGACTCCTTATGCGTAACGTTCATAATGCCATCATAACTTTTACAGCGGCATCACTTTATCACAAACTTCATTCTATTCCTTTACGTATTTATTTTAATCCCACATAACTATATCATAAACAGGAAATAAAACCTATAAAAATTGCTGATCCTATGCTTTTCTACAACTTAGAACCATGATACAATCATTACCATAAGAGCAGGAGGGCATGTGAATGAAAGAATTAATTTTAGTGGGATGTGGAGGCGCCTTAGGAGCCATATTGCGTTATGGTTTAGGACTTCTTCCGATGCGTACTTCTTTCCCCTTTATGACTATGCTAATAAATATTCTTGGTGCACTCTGTATTGGTATGATAATAGCTTATGCTCAAGAAACAAATGCACAACCGGATATCATACTTTTCATTAAGACTGGATTTTGTGGAGGCTTTACGACTTTTTCTACCTTTTCTTTAGAAACGGTGCAGCTTTTTGAAACACAACGTTATCTTAGTGGCAGTATATATGCATGTGGCAGTCTGCTGTTTTGTATCCTTGCTGTCTTGTTAGGACGATGGCTGATGCTGTTGTTTCTTTCTTGATATACTATAAAAGATGATTACAGAAACCACTGTATTTATCGATGATTACTGTATTAGCACTCTCATTTATAGAGTGTGTTTATACAAGTGATGTTGATGGATGTTGATCAAATAAGCTCTTGTAGTTTTTCTAAATCAAATAAATTTGTCGGTAAGGTTAATAACGCTTTCTTCCTTCCATCATTATAATTATCTAATAAATATTGAATTTACGACGCACTCCCACCATTTCCTAATGAAAGGTTTTTTTCCTCATATGTTTTAAGGATAAAATCATTTATAAAAGATACCCATTTTTTGTATACAACATCGGAATATAACGAATGCCTCCGGCTTCAATTTCATGATTGATGGCACGAAAGCCTAAATGTTCGTACACTTCTTTTGCATAGAGTGAGGAATTCACCGTGATGATCATTTGTTTTTGTAAACGCAACATGCTTTGAAACAAAGCTTTCCCTACCCCTTTGCGATAGTAGTGTTCATCTACAAAGAAAAGTGAGATGTGTCCCTCGCACATTGCCATTACCCCAATCAAAATATCCTCTTCATATGCCCCTAAAAAGATGAGACGCTCAAAAAGATCATCCCGCATCAGATAGGCATAGAAATCCTTCACACCTTCTTCACTATAATCAACTGCATCAAATCGCAAAAAGGTTTTCCATATCAGCTCCCTCACTTGAACATCTTCTTGTTTCGATATCCGATCAATTCGCATTTACGCTCATCTCCTTTCCATATTTGCGTATATGCAATGTTTTTTAAACCCACCGTTATACTTGCTGATAGATAAAAATATTATTTCATTATCAGATTATTTTTCTTACCTATAGCATACCATGAGCAAAAGAAAAAATCACTGGCTTATGACATATCCAGAATCCTAGACACATTGAAATTTTACTAACTTTTACCACATGGATTTGGCGATGTAATTGTTGCTTCCGGTATCCCTCCATCTGTATTTCTGCCAGGTAGCCACTGTAAATTTGCTCCTAATTCATTTCCAGATGGAATTCTTATATTCCCAGGATTTTTTATATCAACTCTTACTGGTGATGCACCTAATGTACCAGGCTCGTAACTTTTTCTAAATTAGAAATTTCTTCTCAGCTTGCTCTATAAGGTCGTCTGCAACAGATGATGGCATAACAAAAGTTCCTCCTGGAGGTCCAGCAGTTCTGATTTTAGCCTGTATCATTATTTTTGCGACATCTCCATCAAATTGTACCTTCGCCGAATTGCTTTTGTAGTTCCTTAATTTCTAGAGGTAATTTATCTATAATATTATCTATTTGTTTTTCATTAGGTTTGAAATCATTGAAAATTTTAAATTTTATATTTTTACACCTTATATCAATATGTTAATTTTATATTCAATTTAACATTATCCCTTGCACTTTGGAAATTGTAATTGCATAACCCATAATCTGATTTTCTAAATCATCTATTCGATAACGCCATTCTGACCCAACGGATAAATTTATATTTCTATCACCTAAATTAGTTGAATTCATTGGTTTACAATACTTCATTATCGCGTCTGGACATCTTTTAAAGCTTTTATAATATCCTCATAGTTTGTAATTAACTCTGCTTCTTTTTTTTCTTTAAGCTGATAGTATCCTTCCATTCCCCTATGAATTATTGCATAAGTAGTTGGATTATTTTCTCGATCTGTACAATTGATAACATATTGACAGAATTCCACAGCTTGATTTGTTTCATACCCCAACTCATGAATTGAAAGTTCAATCATCATTCCTTGAACATCTGTAGGTGATTTCCCCATCTCATAAGCAAGCGCATTTAGTACTCCAAACATAAATGCTCCATACACTTGACGTGCCAGTTCATCTTGAAATTCTGTTATTCTTAAAATTCTAGAAATATCATTGCTGGCCTCTTTAGCTTTTTTTAAAAAATCTGCCTTTCTTTTCATTTTTTCCTCCTAAAATACCAATATTCTTCCTTTGGGATAGTTACCTTCCCAGCCATATGGCAAATGCCCTAATAAATAAATTTCTAACATTTCACTATAAAATTCTGAGCGGATAATGTCACAATAACTATTAACCATAATTATATTTATTACATCGAAAACAACAGCCGTTTTAATTGATTCTGTTATCTTATCTTCTAATAGCATGGCATCTAATTTAATGATAAGATCTGGTATAACTGTTGCTTTAATTTGATTGACCATATCGTTCCAATACAAATTATACTCATTTGGATTATTTACCGATAGCCATCCTGTTACTTGATTAACTTCTTCTAAACAAATATTTTCCCATTTCAACCCAGCAATTGATTTACTTATTTTTTTAAACTTTTAGTTTTAATATCGCCTTTATAAGCTTCACCCATCTTTGATAAAAGATTAGTTTCATTAAATTTTTTGATCAGTTGCTCATCCAGTTGCATTTCAATCACCTTTCTATAATTTCAATACGTTAATCCGTATCCATATAATATTATCAAGCAAGCATTTTAATCGTTCAACAATAGTATTTACTACCTTATGAATAACCTTTAAATAGGAAATATTTCTAATTATCAATTTTTTCTTACCTATAGCATACCATGAGCAAAAGAAAAAGCATATCCTAAGTATGCTTTTTCTTTAATCATTAAGCTGAATTCTTACTTTCTTGCATATAGTGTTTGTTTATAACTCATGCACGTAAATACATAATAGCTTCCATAAATTAAGATAACGACAATGGCACAGAAGAAATTAGCTAATCCTATATCACCGATTCCCAAACCGGACATTAAAGATGTAGATACTACAGGAATACCAACAGATGCATGAATAACAGCCAACACTAATGGCAACAAGAAATAAATAGATATCTGTGCATAGATGGAATGATTCATCATCTTTTCACTTGTACCGATTTTTCTTAAAATCAAATAACGTTTTTGATTATCCTCAGCCTCAGAAAGCTGTTGCAATGCTAATACTGCTGCACTTGCCACTAAGAAGACTACTCCCAAATACAAACCGACATACGTGAACAGCATACCTAATCCTGCCTGATTATCAATAATCAATTTACGAGTCATAGAAGAATAGCGAAGAGTTTGTTCATTCGTTCCCAACAGCTTCTTTGCATTCTCATGTACCTTCGTATCATATGCCTCGATCTTACTTTCATCTTTAACATCAATATTCCAGAAAGTATGATGGCTAGCTATTTGCGGTGGCAATATGGCATCAGGCACAACGATGGCAGCCCCTGTACTAAACCCAAATTCTGTGGCAATATTGATGGCTTCCTCTTGCTTTACTTGTAAATGCAGTTTATGATTAAACACCTGCAGTGGCTTTTTCGTCTGTTCTGCGATTTCATTTAAGGTTGGAATGATACTAGATGAGCCGCTGATAAAGAAAGTTTCATCCTGCTTTAACTGCATGGGAGATAACTTCCAGGCACGTCTGGCTTTATTAAAGTCACTTAATGTGATAATTTCCAGATCTGCATCTTTATACAACATACCAGTGTCTACATCTTTCGCATAATTAAATAAATCCTTTAATTTCAGATGATCCGTATAAACGGAAATTGTCTCACTACTCGTTATATTTTTATCCGTGTCTAGCATCAAGATCTGACGCATCTTTTGTGTATCAGCTTTTTGATATTGGGTAAAGGAATAAGCATATGGTGTCTGTGTATCCAAGGATGTTTTTAATGAATCATTCAGATTCCATCCTACAGATAAGGCTCCTACACTTAATAACAGCATAAGGCAAACTATGCTCATAGAAACAAAACTAGTATTGATTTTGGCATTTACCTGACGTAATACAAACATACGCAATCCGCGATAGTATAAACGCTTGCTGGAACGTATGAACTGTAAGAGGAAACCCGATAGGGACAAAAAGAAGAACAATGTTCCTAAGCTTCCCATAATTAGAATAGGAACTAAACAGCTCGCAAACATCTGAGTAGAGCGTGTCGCCAGATAATAAGCTGCCCCTAACAACAACAACGAAACGATAAAAATGAGTACAGCGATGAAAGGTTTTTGAATTCTAGCTTTTTCTTGTTTACGCTCAGCCTGCAATAGTTCTATCAATTTTACTTTCGCTATAACTCTGGTATTCAGCATCATGATAACCAGAAAAATAATCGTAAAGGAAATAGCAGTGATAATAGCTGCTGATGGCGAGAAGACAAAGTTATAATTTACTTGAACTGAGAACAGATGTGCGGTAAAGATGCCTAAGCCTTGTGAGCACAATATACCTAGTAATAATCCAACACCAAGTGATACCACACCAATGCATACGGTTTCATAAATTAAAACCTTAGAGATATCTTTTTTCTCCATGCCCAACAACATATATAAACCAAATTCTTTTTTCCGTCGTTTAATCAAAAAGTTGTTGGCATACATGACCAGAAAGGCCAGTACGATAGCCACAAAAACGGATAAGATTCCCATGAAAATGCCAAGTGTTTGTAGCATGATGGATTGTGAGTCATTTAATGACATGATTTCCTTTTGCGCTTGAAAGGAATTAAAGGTATAGAATAAACAGATAGAAAACATCAGAGTTAGAAAATAGATCATATAATCTTTATAGCTTTTTCTGACGTTATGCAGCGCAAGTCTGGTTAATTTCATTTACATCCCTTCTTTCACTGTAATTATAAAAGAACAAGTATCTCGCTGCCATCGTTGTCACTTACACTTTCCTTACAAATTTGAAATAATAATAAATTTTTCCACATAGCATTGGCCAAAAAAGCATAAGAGGGGTTATGTATCTAGAATGTCTTATGATACGTTATGTTATAACTATATTTATAGGAAGTAGTCAAAGCGAAATTAGGCAACAGAATGCTGAACATGGCATGTTTGTTCCTATAAAACAAAAAGACAATATTTTCCATCCGTATGAATACTATTTTACCATATGCTGGCATGTTAGAAAGTACATATTTTTCCTTATTTTATTATTGCCAGATTTTATTTTCTATGGTAATATAGTTAAGCAGTTAAATCTTAGGGGTATAGTACAATGGTAGTATAACGGTCTCCAAAACCGCTGATGGGAGTTCGATCCTCTCTACCCCTGCCATGAAAAATAGCCAGACACCGAAACGGTGTCTTTTTTTATAAACTGGCAGGGGCAGAGAGGTCCTTATAAACAGACCATATCTTTCCATAGCAAAAGATAATACTCAATATGCTATAATAAACGCATGAAAACAACACATAAAGAAAAATTATATCTGAATGAACATAATAAAAAACAATTAGGCGCTATGATACGATGGCTGCGTTTACAAGCCGGCTGGACACAACAACAGCTTGTTGATAAAGTAGGGATCCTCTCTTTACGGACATTGATATCTTTAGAACAAGGAAAAATTGTAAAAGATGATGATATTTATGATACGTTACTGGATCAATTTGCATTATCCTTTAATTATACGCACCCTATGGATAAACATATCGAGCAAATGCTATCGGCTATGCTTTCTGCTTATGCGCATTATGATGACGAAGCTATGCGTGCCATCTGCATAGCTTTATTGCAATCCTTACTTCCTTATCAGCAACATGTGCAGGAATTCTTTTATATCCGCATATTACAAGTCTTTACTCGCCTTTGGACAAGTCAGGAATATCTTTCATCAAAAGATTACCAATTATTTTTATCCTGTCATGATTTTCTAAGTGAATCCTTGCAAATCATGATGGAGGATGCTCTTTATCAATGGCAATGTACTTTTCCCCATAATAACATTGTATTAGAACAACTTTATCAACAATTCCATATGCATTACCATCATCATATCACCCGCTTTTCAATTGGTATTGTCTTACATTTAAGTGATAAACATCACGACTATCTACAAGCTTTTCTCATCTTAAAGGAATGTGAACAATATGAGCTAATGCATAAGGACAATCCCCATGCGCTTTTTTCCATATATCATTGGATGAGTAATCTTGCCATTTTTATAGAGACCCAGCAATTTGAATTCTATAAAGAAAAAGCTTTATCTTATATGAAACAAACAAGCCTTTCTTCTCATACGCTTGCTATCTTCTATTATAATATTGGCGGATGTTATTATTATCAGAAACAATATGCCAAAGCGCTGACATGTTATCAATCTTCTTTCGATACAAAGAGCCATTCCCCCTTGCCTTTATTGATATGGATGTGTCATGCACAATTCTGTCTTGATAAAACATTGCCAGCCTGTATCATGCAAAAAATTGATGTACAAGCCTGCAGTAAAGCATTACGCGATTGTTGGCACTATTTTATCTTAAAGCGTGATGGTCAAAATGCCCAGACATTGGAAACCTATATCATGAAAACACTGTTACCTGTCTTACAGACTCTGGCACCGGAATTTCATAAGGTTTACCACGATGAGTTAAAAGCTCTGCTTCCTCTAACACGCAATTATAAACAACTATTGTTATTTGAAGAAAAATTAAATCTCGCCTAACTATCTTTTCCCATTTCTTTTGCATATGCCTTGTTTTTTTCTTCTTAACAAGCGTCTTTTACCTATACATGCAGATTTATTGGAAGGCATTTTATCAGTGGTACAATAAGCTTTACAGGAGGCTGATATTTATGAATTTAGAAGAACTTTATCAACATGTTCATGAAGAAGAACGATTACAGAAATCACCCGCAGCGCATATCGAATTTCTTACGACCATGCAGTATCTTACACAATATTTGCATGGACATGAACGTATTTTAGACTTAGGAGCTGCCACTGGAGCTTATGCTTTACCGCTTGCTGAAGCAGGCTATGAGGTATGTGCCATGGATCTGATGCCCCATCACCTAAATCGTTTGAAACAACAAAAGAAGAAACAGATGAAGCTGACCCTTCACCAAGGAAATGCTATGGATCTCTCCAGGTTTTCAGATGATAGTTTTGATATCATACTATGTATGGGACCTCTATATCATCTTAAAGAAGAAGAGCAACGAATCTGTTTGGATGAAATGCATCGCGTTGTAAAAGATGGTGGAATTATCTTTTGTGCATTTCTTAGTAACCTTGCCGTGTTTACCACGGAAGCCTTATATCCGAATAGTTCTTTTTTGAATAGCTCACAATATGATCCAACTACCTTTAAAGTCATCAATGATCCCTTTGTAAGCACCTATGTGCAGAAAGCAGAGCAACTCTTTCAAAGCATGGGCTTTACGCTTTTAAAAACCTTTAGTCAAGATGGACTTTCAGAAGTATTGGCAGAACGGATCAACGCATTAACAAAACCACAATATGAAGAATGGCTGCGTTTTCATCTGGCCATTTGTGAACAAAGAGAGCAACTTGCACATTCCAATCATCTCATTAGTATTTTGCAATCCCATAAAACACGTCAACGTTTACAGGATACAACGCGTTTACGGCTGCAGCGACTGTCTATGCAAGATCATGTACAAATGTACGAGATGGCTAAAGATCCTGACGTTGCTCGCATGTGCGGATGGAAGCCGCATGCTTCTCTGGAAGAAACAAAACAAATCTTATCTAATTTTCTGATAAACGATCACACATGGGGCATTTATCAGAAAACGGATAATACTCTGTATGGACTCATCAGCTTAGATGCGGATCAACATCGTCCTCGCAATGGCTATCGCATGTTGGGCTATTGGATCGGAAAACCCTATTGGGGCAAGGGCATTGTTGTCGAGGCTGCAAAAGAAGTCTTACGCTATGCATTTGAAGATCTGCACTGCACAATAATCAGTGTCTATCATTTCCCTTTTAATACACAAAGTAAACGTGTTATCGAAAAACTGGGATTTCAATATGAAGGCACCTTGCATGATGCTTATGAATATTACGATGGTACCTACTTTGATGAAGTATGTTATTACCTAAAGCAGGAACCGTCATAGCCATCTTGTGATTTCTCACTTTATAAAAGTTAAAAAGGTAAAATCTTGAATATGTGATGCTATACTATTGCATACAAAGTATTCACAAATTGGTGGTATTTGCCAATACGAATGGTGGTAGCATTTCTACGCTTTCTTCTGATGAATTCTTTCCTTCTTACATCGATAAATTTTTTAATCTTCATCGCGTTTCATCTGAAATAATGATACAATAATAAGATGAAAGATAAGGTGATGGTATGGAATTTACAATAGCTCAGATACGTGACTTTGCAGGCGATGAGCAAACATTTGAAAAGGGAGAAAAATTGATGAAGGAAAAAGCCATCAAATCGTTGGATATCGATGACTTTTCAAGTCCTGAGATCATTATGGTCAATGCTAATGTCGTAGATAAAAAAGTATATCGGGAAGTGAATATGTCAATCGATAAGGATGACTTCATCGTAAGAGCTCATTTGTGTGGCTGTGAAGAGCATGCCCAAAAAATGACCTGTGCACATTGTGTCGCTGTTTTGCTGCGCCTAATGGAAGACAGTAAACGCAAAAACGCGGAAAAGGAACAGATGGAAAATAAAGTAGTCGATAAACATGCCATTCAGATCATGAATATCTACGAAGAACAAATCGTCTATTCTTCATTGGCCATGAACTTAAAAACAGCCATTCATTTGGAACCCGTATTAGAAATACGTAAAAAAAACATTCTTGCGTTAACCTTAAAAATCGGCAATGAAAAACAATATATCGTCAAAGACATCGCATTATTTCTGGATGATATTGCCCATAATGTAAAAAAAGCCTATGGTAAGGAACTGGAATTCATGCATAATTATTATAGCTTTGATGAAACGAGTCAAAAGCTGATTGATTTCATGCGTCATCATGAACATGATGTTTTGTATTTTTTAAATCATCCTGCCTTAGAAAAAGCCCCGCAATCCCGTAATATGTGCATGACGCCGGATGCTTTAGATGAATTTTATGAATTATATACCAATCAGGATGTCATGCATCGCATGAAAGAAAAAACATTAATCAACATGCGCTTTCTTGCTATCAATCCCCCTTTTTCTTTACAGATACACAAAGATGCCCAGCAGATTTTTCATATTTCTCTGAATGAAGGAGACTATCGTCTGTTTAAAGGACGAAACCATCTATATGTTCTTATGAATCATATCCTTTATCGTTGTGATAAAGATTTTACAAAAGCCTGTGAGCCAATGCTCAGCGGATGCTTAGAACATCATAATACCTTAACCGTGTCAGATGGCTTGATGAGTGCTTTCTATAATAATGTTATTTTAAATGTCAAAAAATATCTGCCTCTGCATGGTGAAGATATTTCTATGTATGCGCCATTACCATTAGAATGTAAGGTGTATATCGATATGCCGAAACAAAATGTCATATCTGCACGTTTGCTGTATTGTTATGGAGATGATATGTATAATGCGTTCAGTGATACTTCCTTATCCGCCAGTCGCAACTTCAATGATGAAATTGCCGTACGTCTGATTTTTACCAAATATATGACACGGATTGACGCGATGGAAGGACTTGCCTATATTGAACATTCACAAGATGCCATATATGAATTTTTAAATAAAGGCTTTGAAGAATTATCACAGACCTGTGAAATGTTTGCCAGTGAGAAATTCCGCAAACTGCAGATACGTGATAGTGTGAATATCTCCATGGGTGTACGTATTGAAAGTGATTTGCTAGAAATTGATTTTGATACCTTTGATTTTCCTGTCGAAGAGTTGCAAGAGGTATTAAAAGCATACCGTTTGAATAAAAAATACTATCGTATGCGCAACGGTTCTTTTGTCAATATTGAAGATAGTGCTTTGCAAGAGTTGTCTTTTATTTTAGATGGCATGCATGTAAGTGAAAAAGAGCTCGAAAGTGGTAAAATCAAGGTTCCCAAATATCGTTCTTTATACATCGATAAAAGCCTAAAAGATGCTGAGATGATCAAGGTTGAGCGCGATGCGACTTTTAAAGATATCATCCGTAGTATACGCAATGTTAAGGACTCTGATTTTAAGGTTCCTCACAGTCTGAAAAACATTTTGCGAAATTATCAAAAAGATGGTTTCCGCTGGCTAAAAACGATGGCCAATTATGGTTTTGGAGGAATTTTAGCTGATGATATGGGCATTGGTAAGACCTTGCAAGTAATTACTTTATTGGAAGATGAAAAGCTCCATGATCCACAGGCTATCTCTCTTGTTGTCTGTCCAAGTTCACTGATTTTGAACTGGCAAAGTGAAATCGCGAAATTTTCTGATGCCTTAACGAGCATTTTGATTACCGGGAATATGGAGGAACGAAAAGCCTTAATCTACAAAGCGAAAGATTATGATGTCGTGATCACCTCTTATGATTATCTCAAACGTGATATTGAACACTATGAAAATTTCCACTTTACTTATCAAATCATTGATGAAGCTCAGTATATCAAAAACCATAATACGAAGAATGCCGTATCTGTCAAACAGATTCAGGCAGCCCATCGATTTGCCTTAACCGGAACACCGATTGAAAATTCATTAGCGGAATTATGGAGCATTTTTGATTTCTTAATGCCAGGTTATCTATATACTTACCCTTACTTCAAAAAGCAATATGAGATTCCTATCGTGAAAGAAAATGATCCTATAACCTTAAAGGAATTAAAGCGAATGGTAGAACCGTTCATCTTGCGCCGTGTAAAGAAAGATGTCTTAAAAGAACTTCCTGAAAAAGTCGAACATACGATGATGATCGAATTAGATGAAGAAACCCGAAAATTATATATGGCAAATGTATCTTTGATACGAGAAGATTTGCATAAAAGCTTTAAACAAAAAGGCTTTGAAAATAGTAAGATCATGGTGCTGAGTATGTTGACCAGATTGCGCCAATTGTGCTGTGATCCCCGCTTGCTGTATGAAAATTACCAGGGGGTAGGCAATAAAATTAACGCGTGCATGGAATTTATCGAAAACTGTCGTGCATCGGGTAAAAAAGTCTTATTATTCTCACAGTTTACCTCACTGTTATCGTTGATTGAAAAAGAGCTAAAGCAACGCGAAATTGATTACTATCTATTAAAAGGCAGCACCCCAAAAGTACAGCGTCAGCAATATGTAAATGCCTTTAATGTTGATGCTACACCGGTTTTTTTGATATCTTTAAAAGCCGGAGGAACCGGGTTGAATCTTACCAGTGCCGAAGTTGTCATTCACTTTGATCCATGGTGGAATGTATCTGCCCAAAATCAAGCTACCGATCGAGCCTATCGCATCGGACAGCACAACAATGTACAGGTCGTTAAACTAATTGCCAAAGATACAATCGAAGAAAAAATCATGCATTTACAAGAATTAAAACAAGATTTAAGTGATAGTATCATTCACTTGAATGACGGTTTGATTACTAGCATGAGCAAAGATGAAATTATGGATTTGTTCTAACTTACAAGAACAAGAGGCTGGATCCTTGCAAAGCGCATATACTTTTAAGGACAGCCTCTTTCATTTCGTCTATAAGATTTTCAACGTTTTTTTAGTTATAGAAACAAGCTTTTTTTCAACGCTTTTTTTATTTCTTTGTTAACATGGATTGTGCCTTTGTGAATAATATCGGCTGTATCTGAGGATATGTCCACTCTGGTATCTTCTTTACATCCGTGAAGAAAGCAATTTCCTGTATCTCACTTTCAGGAAGTTCATCAAAGTCATACACCTCTGCATAATACAACATACCAAATGTTTCATGCTCATCACTGCTTTCTTTTACGCGTGTTTTACCAAGGCAGGAATACACACACAAGGGAATCAGTTGATATTCCTTCGCTCCACTCTCTTCATAAAACTCCCGTCTTGCACAATCCAGAATAGACTCATTTGCTTCTCGATGTCCGCCGCATAATTCATAGCTGTTGCGCTGTTTGTGTTTACAAAAGACCCATTGTTCCTTATATTTAGCCACTATGACAGCAAATAGCAACTTTTCATCATCAACCTTTTCATAAAATTTGATTTTCATAAGACCACCTCTTCACATTTTTCATGCAATTGTTATGGTTTTATATAGGTAAAACCTTTTTCTTGCAATGCGACAATATCAGCCACACCTGCTTCAACAATGACGATATGCTCAAGAAGATCGACAGCTTCTAACTGCTGTGCACGCAACGCATTTTGACATGCGTGAAAAGATATTCCCTTAGCAAATAAAGCAAGGATTTCCTTTGCAATATTTTCCTGTGTGTCCTCTTTCCCATATCCTTTTACGGCTTCACCATTTGCTACGACGACGATTTGAAACACCTCATCATGGTGTTCATAAAACGTGATAAGATTCTTCACATTTCCTAATGTTAATGACCAATTCTTCATTTCATCTATATGAAATACAACTTTTTTCATATTCAACACTTCTTTCTGTGCATTCTTTTTTTTATTATAGCACATCTATTCTTACACATAACGATGATTGCTAGGAAAGCATGTTTTCAACAGATCATTTGACTATTTTGTTAATGGCGAGCATACCTATTTAACAGGTGATACTATGCTGTTTGCATTAGAATTTGATGAGGAAGTCAGTGCTCGCTCTTATTTAAAAGAATTATTAAAATGTTATCCATACGATATTGAAGAGACCATGGTGCTTTCTCTTTTAACAAAAAATCCTTTCCCTTACCGTCCTTTATTAATTTTTCTGCAATACTTTTCTGCTATTGGTAAAATTCACATCATCACCAAGCCAGATGTTCCTTCTCCCTCTTTACAGCATCTTTGGGAAAATATGAGTCGTCTTGTTCAACAATCAGGCTCCATTTTACCCATGCATCAATTTGCTTTTGATGCTACCTATCAAGTAAAGAAACACCCCTTATCGCATCCCTATGCGCATCTTCCCTTGAGTCATATTCCTTTCTTAAGCGAAGTACAGTTACACAGTGTTCCGGTCATCGCTATGGCAAAACATTCTCATCAATATCCGATACGAAAAAGCGATACTTTTTTATATCGGGATATCAGTATGGATGCCGCTAGCTATCTTGGCATCTGTATCCGCATCGGCAATTTTCAAGGCATTGTTTTTTTACATCGTAAAGCATTGTGGTTTGCGGCAGCTCTATCCGCCATGTATCCTATTACAGAACCAGGTGTTACTTATGATTTCCTTCTCTTGTTTGGGTTACAAAGCCATCGTAAACAGCGGAGTTACTATTACGATCAGACAAATGCCTTATACATCGGTATGGTCAGCGGTGGGGATGAGATGTTACATTTTCTCTACTTAAAAGAAATGATCTTAACCTTATACAATGCGCTTTGTATTCAAAAGCATGATCTCCCTATTCATGCCTCCATGGTGCATATTGCATATTCGCAACAGCAACAAAATCTTGTCTTTGCCGGGATGACCCACAGTGGTAAGAGTGAATTATTAGATGCCATATTGAAAAGTTGTCATACTCGCAAGATAGCCGCAAGTGCTTATTATGATGATAGCGGCATTTTGCACTATCTTGATAATGCCATCGTCAGTACCGGTAGTGAGGTCAGTGCCTGTAAAGATATCTCTTATGTAAAAAAGCAACAACTATTCGCACATTATGCATCCGGCATCTTTCTAAAAGAAGAAGATACTATTCGTTATCAGATCACTCCTTTGACAACCTATGAAAGCAGTCTGCAATTTTATCCGGTCCATGCCTTATTCTATTTAAACGCAAAGGCAAAGTTTCAAGGATGGCGAAAAGTTGAGAGTTTGGATGATGCCATCGCTTTATTTCTCGGTCATCATGATAAAGAAGATTTCTTCTGTCAAACCTTAGCTGCTTATGATCATCAGGTAAAAAGCCAAGAACTCATTCATGAATTTTTAACCATTCTATATACACAAAACGTAGGTATTTATGAGCTGAGTACGAAGGGAACACCGTATCAGAAACAATTTCTTTTTGAGCGATTGGCAAATGCTATTCTTGATGAAATCCTGGACGGGAAATGATTGCGTTTAAAGGCGGAAACAGGTATACTATGAGTAGTGTTTTCAAGGAGGATCTGCATGGAAACAAAAGAGATAATCGACGCTTTAGGATTGCGCCGCAGTTTAACCAGAATTACACATGAAATCATTGAACATAACAAAGGTGTTGAGGATATCGTTCTTGTCGGCATCAAGACCAGAGGTGAAATTCTCGCTCAGCGTTTAGCTAAAATGATTGCGCGTGTAGAGCAAGTACAGGTACCTTGTTATGCATTGGATGTTTCCCATTGGCGTGATGATCTGGAGCAGGCACACCCTTTACCAAACCAAACCATGCCGGTAAAGGATAAGAAAGTTATTTTAGTAGATGATGTCTTATTCAAAGGACGAACCGTGCGCGCTGCCATGGATGCCATTATGCATTATGGAAGAGCAAAAGAGATACAATTGGCCGTCTTGGTTGATCGCGGTCATCGTGAATTACCGATACGCGCAGACTACATCGGCAAAAACATTCCTAGCTCTTTACAGGAACAGATTCGCGTAAAAGTTGAAGAAATTGATGATTGTGATGGTGTGTACATCTCACGTTAAATCACTAAGTAAAAATAGAAAGTAGGTAAGATGATGATGAATAAAGAATATGTTGTAGCATTCGCAAAAAAGTTATTAGCAATTGATTCCCCTACCGGGTATACCAAAAAAGCCATCGACTTCGTTGAAGAAGAAGCAAAGCGATTCGGATATCAGACAAAACGTAATCACAAAGGCAATTTATGGATCTATGTAAAAGGTAATCATCATCATAAGACACTTGGTTTATGCGCCCATTGCGATACCTTAGGTCTTATGGTCCGCTCGATAAAAAGTGATGGAAAGCTTGCCTTAACCAATTTAGGCGGTCCTATCATTCCGACACTGGATGGGGAATATTGTCGTATCTATACAAGAGATGGTCAATGCTATAGCGGAACGATTTTATCCACTTCTCCAGCAGCCCATGTCTATAAAGATGCCAGCACGAAGAAACGTGAAATTGATGAAATGGAAGTCCGCATTGATGAAGTCACTTATACAAAGGAAGATACGCAGAAACTTGGAATTCAAAATGGAGATATTGTTGCCATCGATCCAAAAGTACAAATTACCGAAAGTGGTTTTATTAAATCTCGTTTCTTAGATGATAAAATCAGCGTTTCTGCGTTGATGGGCATTTTACATCATTTAAAAGAAAATGCCATTACCCCTGCTTATGATTTGATCTTTATGATGAGCACCTATGAAGAAGTCGGACATGGTATGGCGCATATCCCGGATGAAATTGCTGAGCTTTTAGCTGTCGATATGGGATGCATCGGCTTAGATTTGGCATGCACAGAACAAGATGTTTCTATCTGTGCCAAAGATTCCAGTGGTCCTTATGATTATGATCTTACCAGCAAACTTATTGAGCTGGCTAAACGTGAAGCCGTATCTTATGCAATTGATATTTATCCACAATATGGTTCAGATGTCAGTGCCGCAAGAAATGCCGGAAATGATATCAAAGGGGCATTGATTGGTCCGGGTGTTCACGCTTCTCATGGTATGGAACGTACACATATCGATGGTGTCCTTAACACCATGAAATTGATCCTTGCCTATATTTGCGAGGAATAAAGAATGCATTTCTTACCCGTATGATTCGTACGGGTTTTCTTTTGCTTAGGGCTTTTTCAAAGTAATCCCTATTTTACTGACGCTTACACCTTTCCTTCTTCATATTTATTTTGTCGCAGCAGGGAAAGGATGATTTTATACATGAAAGCTCTTTATTTCACATATAGTAAAATAAGAGGTGATCTTATGTTGCTGCATACGTTTTTATTTGTTTTTATCGCGGAAATGGCTGATAAAACACAACTTATGATGATGGCGCTCACCAATCGCTATCGTATGAAAAGTGTGATATTAGGGATGATGTTAGGGGTCATCATCATCAGTGCTTTTTCTACATTGGCCGGAGATCTGATAGGCGATATGATCCCTATGCAGTTTATCAAATTGGCCGCTGCCGCAATGTTTTTAGGCTTTGGTTTTTTTAACTTACGCATTACAAAAGAAGAAAGCAAGGGGCATCATATTTCCTTAGGATTGCCTATTTTTTCTATTGCCTTTACCTTTATTCTAGCTGAGCTCGGTGATAAGACGCAATTAGCAACCGTAGCACTTTCAGCCGATCACATGGACCAGCACCTACAAGTTTTTCTGGGAGCATCCTTAGGCCTTATCATGGCGAATATTTTTGGTATCTTTGCTGGAAAATTTATCTTTGCCCATTTAAGTGAAGATAGTGTTAAAGTAGTTTCTTCCTTTTTCTTCTTTCTCTTTGGCTCCATTACCTTGTTTGAGGCCTATCCAGCAGCCCCCTTTTTCTATATCATCTATTCCATTCTCATCATCAGCATTGCCTGTATGATTTATGAGAAAAGTCATAAAGAGATAGCATAGTATTATCTTCACATTCATCAAAAAAGAAGAATTGCTTACGGTTTACACACTCTTCCTTCTAAGAAAATAAACCTTCCATAATCTTCTCCTTCATTTTGGAATTTCTATGCTATAATAGGGGTAATCTAACAGAGAAAGAAGGTCTAAAATGAAAGAAACTTGGTCACTTGATGTCCTCTATAAGGGTTATGATGATCCGCAATTTGAAGCAGATATCAAGAAACTTGATGAATTGATTGCACAATGCAATACCTTGGCAGACACCTTATCCCATAAGGATGAAACTACTACCTTGAAACAAATTCTAACTACATTAAATGAATTAGAACAGGTCAGCTACCAGCTGTTGGCATATGCCAATCTGCGCCAAAGCTGTGATACCACTGATGCGCAAACAGCAGCTTATTTAGATAAGATCACTAAGAAAACAAGCAACGTGGCAAAAGCAAAAGCAAAATTCAATCGCTATATTGCACAAATAAAAGATCTTGATGCTTGCCTGGAAAAAGAAGAAGCATTACAGGAATACACCTACTTGTTACATTCGATTCAAGAAGATGGTCGTTACTTACTCAGTGATGATGTAGAAGAAGTATTATCCAAGATGGATATCTCGGCAGGACAGGCTTGGGAAACCATGCAAAGCTATCTGACCAGCACCTTAGAAGTAGACTATGATGGAAAAACAACTACCCTTTCACAGATTCGCAACTTGGCATATGACTCTGATAAAAAGGTGCGTAAACGCGCTTATGAAGCAGAATTAGCTGCTTATGCCAAGATTCGTGATGCTATTGCCTTTTCTTTAAACAACATCAAAGCACAAGTCTTAACAGAATGTGAATTGCGCGGTTTCGCTTCTCCATTAGCAATGACACTGCATCAGTCCCATATGAAACAGGAAACCTTAGATGCCATGCTATCGGCCATGGATGATTATATGCCGGTATTCCGTAAATATTTAAAACGCAAGGCGGAAATGTTAGGTTATCAAAACGGACTTCCTTGGTATGAGCTATTTGCACCTATTGGAAAAGACGATACAAAATTCACGATTGAAACAGCGAAAGACTATCTGTTGAAACATTTTGCGCCTTTTGCACAGGATATGGCAGATATGATGGAAGAAGCCTTTGCAGATGAATGGATTGATTTCTATCCACGTAAAGGTAAGGTTGGAGGAGCATTCTGCGAAAATCTCCCTTTCTTGAAACAAAGTCGTGTTTTAACTAATTTTGATGGTTCCTTAGGCGATGTTGTGACATTGGCTCATGAATTAGGACATGCATATCATGGTATGATGATCCAGGATCACAAGATGCTTAATACGGATTATTCTATGCCAGTTGCCGAAACTGCTTCTACCTTTAATGAAAATATCATCATGAATGCTGCAATTGATGAAGCAGAAGGTGAAACAAAGCTGGCATTAATAGAAACACAGCTTCAAGATCTTACACAGATCATGTGTGATATCTATTCTCGTTTCTTATTTGAAAAAAAGGTATTTGAAAAACGTAAAGAGGGGTTCCTATTCCCGGATGAACTAGAAGCGATGATGTTGGATGCACAAAAACAAGCATATGGTGATGGCTTAGATGAGCAGTATTTGCATCCTTATATGTGGATCAATAAGAGCCATTATTATTCATCAGCTCTGAGCTTTTACAACTTCCCTTACGCTTTTGGCGGTTTATTTGCCCGTGGCTTAATTGTAAAATATCATGAAATGAAGGATGCTTTCGTACCAAAATATCGTGAATTGCTACATGCGACAACGGTATCCGATGTTGAAGATGTTGCTAAATTGGCTGACATTGATCTGACTTCTAAAGATTTCTGGATCAGTTGTTTAAAAACCGCTGAGGAAAGAGTAAATGAATTCTTAACTCTGAGCGAGTCCTTTAACAAATAAACCCTATGTTCATATAAAAACGGTAACTATTCGCCATATCTTAACATGGCATGTAGATACCGCTTTTTTTGCATATTCTAATTGTATTGTTTCATAAAACACAAACAACAAAATGCTGTATCATACATCGTTTTTTTAACTGCTAGGTATCAAAATAGAGAAGCTTATTCTTCTCTATTTTGATACTAGAAAATACTCTATATGTATATGCATCATCTTTTTTATTTTTCATAGTATCATATACGGCCTGATTCATAATTTCTAAATAATCCGTAGTTATGATTTCAACATCTACTGTGACTTTCTTTTTTGACACTTTTTGCTTGCCTACTTTGAATACCATAGCGGCATAGCTTTCTTTCGTTGTCTTTTTCTGCAATGCCGAGCTTTTATCATAGGATGTTTGATCAAAATTAATACCTGCATATTCACAAGCTTTTTTGTAATCATCCGTCTTCATGGAAGTCAAAAAAAAACTCTATATTGGATTATCCAATATAGAGGTACATATACCTGTAAGATTCATTTCATAATAGGTATTCTTAAATAGTAACTGTCTTGACAGGTCTTTTATAAGACTTTCGTTTCTCATTAAATAAGCGATAAGCTTTATTGAAGGAAGTAATTACTTCTTGATCTGTTGTTTTTTTCAGTCGATAATGACGATGAAAATACTGACTGAGCTCCATCGTCACCTTTTCTGCACCAAAGATATTCAAATGTACTCCGGAATCATTCGTATCCCTTCTCCAATCGATGTTCTTCTCCATATTCGTATTTAAATCTAAATATGGCAGATGTCGTTCTTTTGCATACAACTCTACTGCCTCTTTTTTACTTTGATTCCATTCTTTGGCACCCGGTACTTTTAATAACATAAGCTTAATATGATTCTTTTTACATATATCATGAATCATATCCATATATTTTTTACTATTCGCATCAAACATCGCCTGTGAAGATGCACGCATATAATTGGTCTTCCCTTTATACGGTTTTTGCTTGTAGCTGCTAATAAAGCCCTTCGTATCATTCATTGGCGAACCAAAGGTTTCAGCTATATCAACCGCATTTATTTCATTATAACGATTATGATATAAAAAGACAGGGAATAATAAACTTATTTTATCAGTTAAAGAAAATTGAAATGCTGCATCTTGAATCATATTAATTTTATTCATCGAAAGTTTCATGTGATCGATAATCTTTCGTTTATTTCCCATAGAATATTTATGATCATTAAATGCGCAATTCACTTCCATAACGACTACTTTTGGCTTTTGCGTTTTTAATGCTTCTTCCAATAAATAATACAAAGCATAGGTTCTTACCGAAGGAGCGCCCAGTGCATAACTGGTAAAACCATTTTCCTTCCACAACTTAGCAGGTATGATACTGCGATACATACTACTATCACCAAGAAATAAAACATCTAATGAGTTTTTCTTTTCTTCATAGAAGCCACGTATCGTTTTGCTCATCTTATTATCTTTGGGAATTAATATCATGGAAAATAAGTTTAATAATAGAGCAAAAATAACAATAAAGGATGTAAAGGCTAGGATAGATTTACGTCTGTTTTTCATGATGTTTGCTCCTTTCACTAAAATTCACCATATATAAAATCGCTTGCTTGATAACCATGACCATAAATACCAAATACGATAATGGATACCCCTATGATAAGGATAATACCATAACGCAACAACAGACTTTTCTGATCAAATAATGCAAATAAATTTACACGTCTTTCCTTTAAGCCTGCTATTATAAACATCAATACCAATCCCCATATCAAAATGCCAAAATCAACAAGAGTCAGCCCATGTGCTAAGATATCTGTTTCCTGCATCGTAAAGATCCGCAACAGCATTTGCAAGGCATCATCTAGTGAGTGCGCACGAAAGATCAGCATGCCACCAAAAACAATCAATACCGTACGTAAGATACAAAAGAGACGATAGCCTTTTCGCTGTTCATGAAGATGCCATGTATCTTTGATTTTCGTAAAAACAGGGGCAAGCAACAAACCCATCATCATAATTAGATAATAATATAAACCATATACAATATATTTCCAGCTGGCGCCATGCCAGAATCCATTGAAAAACCAGACAAAAAAGAGGGGAAATGCGCTTAGGATAAATCTTCCGAAATTCCCTTTCATATGCTTTTTCACAGAACGGTTCAAATTCATATTCATTTTAGATAATGATATTGAATAAAATACGTAATCTTTTAGCCAAGTCCCTAACGTACGATGCCAGCGACGCCAGAATTCAGCTATACTTTTTGAGAAAAACGGTTGTTCAAAATTTTTCTCCATGTGAACACCAAACAAATAGCCAATTCCACGTACGATATCCATAGCGCCACTAAATTCAGCATATATTTGTAATGTATATAAGGCAACAGCTAAAAAAGCGGTAAAACCTCCATGCATACCACTAAATACTGGATTCACATATAGCGCAGCTCGATCAGCGATGACTAATTTTTTAAAAAGTCCCCAAAGAATTAGATATAAACCACTCTTGAATTTTATAATGTCAAATTCATTGCCCGCATACAATTGATCGGCTAACTGATCAAAACGTGAGATCGGACCTTCTGTCATTTGTGGGAAGAAGGACAAATACAAAGCGACTTTCCCAAGCTGAGGGCTTGCTTCGTATTTGCCTCTATACACATCTACCATGTAACTGATGGCCATTAAGGTATAATAGGAGATTCCAAGTGGCAGTACAAATTTTTTTACTGCGATATTAACATTAACATGCAGTAAAGCATTTATGGCATTCAGATTACCGGCAAAAAAACCGTAATATTTTAAATAGCATAAGATACCAATATTGATTGCCAATACGACGATCAAAATCAGTTGCTTCCGTTTCTTCATCATAGCCTTATAGGCTTTCTTTTGGTCTTTTTCTAAACTTTTTATGGTAGCTTTTTGCAGCTTTATCTGTTTGTTAATAGCTAAGCCGCCGATATATACACTCAAAATACTACCTATCAGGAAAATGATCAATGCCTGCGAGGCCGCAACATAAAAGATGACATTTGCTAAGAGCAAAATACACCATCGCCACTGTTTCGGCGCAAGATAATAAAGCACACAAGATGCTGTCACTAACAGCATGAATGGCAGCGATATCAATGACATGATACAAATCCTATTCTTCCATTAATCGCTCAATCAGCGCATATAGCTTTTCTACATCATTGAAAACCTCTGGCTGCACTTCCATAACTGGAATTTCAACATCAAATTCATCATCGATAGCCGCAATGATTTCAACGATATCGAAGGAATCTAAAATACCATCCTCAATAAGTTTTTTTTCTTTTTTAAAATCGACTCCTGGCTTCATATCTTCTAAGATTGCTAGTAATTTCTCCATATTTTTTATCCTCCTGCATACATAGCTTTTAAAGCTTTCCGATCTATTTTCCCATTTGCATTATAAGGCATGCGTTTTATAGGAATAAATTTATTGGGCCACATGTAATTGGGCAGCTTGGCCTTTGCCTGTTCCAAAATTGCTTTTTCCGTTAAATTTTTGCCCTGATAATATAAGATGATCCATTTCGCTTGTGTATCATAGATACACGCACAGGCATCCATCCCCTCTATCGCAAACATAGCGGTTTCAATTTCACCAAGTTCAATGCGATATCCCATATGCTTGATTTGAAAATCCTTACGTGATAAGTACATCAACTCACCGTATTCATTGTATTTCACAATATCACCACTGCGATAAATAAGCTCTGGATAATGAGGCTGCAATGGATTTTGAATAAACACTTCGCTTGTTTTCTCCACTTGATCATAATATCCATTTGCCAAAAAACTTCCTCGTACACAAAGTTCACCGGCTTCATCGCCTTTTGCTTGTGTACCATCTTCTTTTAGCACAATAACATCACAATTGTTACAAGCATTTCCGATTGGCAAAGCTTCATCATCCGCAAAATCACGGTTTACAATATAATACGTACAAATATCGGTAACTTCTGTTGGACCATATAAATTTGCATATAAAGCATCAGGTAAATGTCTGCGCCAGATATTTAAAATCTTTGTTGGCATTACTTCACCTGCAAACAACACCTTTTTTACATCTTTAGGCGGCAATACTTCTAAACCTTTTAAGTTTGCCACGATACCTAAAGCACTCGGCACCCAGTAAATGGTATTGATCTTATTTTGAATCATGCAGTCCAAAAGCTTTGCTGGAAAAGAGAAATAAAGTTTTGGCAGCAAATAAAGACTAGCACCTGATAAAAGGGTTGCATAAATATCAAGCACAGACATACTGAAATAAAACGGTGTCTGATTACCAAAGATCGTTGTTTCATCGATTGCAAAGGTTTCAACAACCCAATGGGCATAGGCAAGGACACTGCGATGTGATACAACTGTTCCTTTCGGAATACCGGTAGAGCCGGAAGTAAACAATACATATGCCGGATCCGTATCAATCATCTTTCTTCGCCTGGATAATAAGTTTGCTTCTTCTATCGCATAGGTCTTGTTTTCTTCATAAAGCAACAAATCTCCTTTAAAATTTAACTTTTCGGCTGTTTTCCATTGCTTATGATCGCTAATAAGCAGGCTTGGCTGCAACGTATTCAGTATACATTCCATACGCTCAACGGGCATCTTTACATCTAAGATCGTATAATAATTTCCACTATATAACACTCCCATCATTGATACGAGAGCCTGAATGCTTTTATCAATCAAAATGACAACAGGCTGATTCTGTGATGGTATTTTTTCTATAATCTTACAAGCAATCGCTTTTGCTTCATTGACAAACGCTTTATATGTAATGCTCTTTTCCGGTTCCATAAGCATTGTTTTATCAGGATAACGAGAACAACTGTTTTCCAGCATCTCAACTATATTCTTCATAACAATTAGCTCCTTTACATAAGAAGGAAACACCCTTCCTGTTCACCTGTATTATAGCATCTAGATGCATTTTTACTTCTTAAGGGTTCTTAATTCTAAATGACATATATGTCACTTTTATCCTTACATTCTCCTACAAAGAAAAAAAGTCATTTTTACTTATGTTAGAATTATCGGTAAATAAAACCTAAAAAAAGTAAGCTAACATGCTTACTAGACAAACACATCATGTAATAAATATCCACCAGCTTAGCTGGTGGTTTTTACGTAATCGCCCCAAGGGGCTCAGATTCAGGCTACGCTTAC
>NZ_CAXUBY010000018.1:0-61930 GCF_964249515.1 Eubacterium sp. 3_1_31 | reverse complement strand
CTCTCGTTGAGTGCCTGTTTATAATACATCAATTTATCTTTCATGTCAACGCTTATTTTTTATTTTTTTCACTTTTTTTAAAACCTTTACTTCAGCCCATTATCCCTTACCTTTCATTTTCATCCCTTTTATCTTCATGCATCTTCATTTTCGCTTTACTATATCGTTCAAGACATATAAAAAAAGCGTATGCTAAGCACAGTCAACACACGACAATTTTTATCACGCGAACAACCTATCCTATATATTCATTCGTGTTGCCTTTTAATCCTCTTTCATAATACACATCTTCTTGACACATATCCAACTAAGGTTTTTGATAAAATAACAAACAAATGATATAACGTCAATTCATCATATAAAGAAAAACATATTCAATTATATAAAATAATAGTAATCTTATCCGATATATGTTCATCCTCGCATTGCCACACGTGATCATGAATCATTCGATTCTTATATTATTCTTTCATAACCGAATATTATTCTTTTCATAACTGATATCTTTTAAGTATCACATATTGCAGCTAAATACCCATTATTACGCAAAGTTACTTACCATCGCATATTTCTATTCCATTGACTCATGATATTCATTAAGTGCATCACACTCTTCATAGCTATGTGTTTCTTTAGCTTCCATATCTTGTAATAAATTTCTAAAATATCGAACAAATAATATGACGGTCGTCATTACTGCCAATGTATCTGCAATCGGTTCTGCCAAAAACACCGCAAACACCTTATCCGTGAAAAACATTGGCAGAAGATAAATCAAAGGAATTAACACCAATATTTTACGAAACAGGGCAAGAAACGCTGAAGTTTTTGCATTGCCTAAAGCAATAAAGGTTTGTTGACAAGCAATTTGAGCACCCATCAAGATACTACCAGCCATATAAATACGAATTGCCCAAATGGTAATATCAGATAAAGCAACATCACTTGTGAAAACAGCAGTAGGAAGTTGTGGCACCGCCATACAAATCAACCACATGATTGCAGCATAACTCAAACAACTGATCATCAAAATTCGAAAAGCCTGTTTTACGCGCTTCGCCTGATTAGCGCCATAATTATAACTGATAATCGGCTGTGCACCTTGCGTGAATCCGCTTAATGGCAACATCGCAAACTGCATCAAACTTGATAGAATCGTCATTGCCCCTACTGCCAGATCACCTCCATAACGCAAAAGAGATGAATTAAAACACAACACCAATAAACTTTCGGTAGCCTGCATAATAAATGGAGCTGTACCCAAAGCAATACAAGGAAGTAAAATTTTAGTTTGAATGCGCATATTAGCTTTATGTAAATGCAATCTTGTTTTTGATCCATTTAGAAAACACAAGACCCAAACACAAGAAATCCCTTGTGATAACACAGTTGCTAATGCCGCCCCCTGAACACCTAACTTCAACACAAATATCAATATGGGATCGAGCACAATATTAGTGATTGCACCAATAACAACAGTTAACATACTGATTTTGGAAAAACCTTGCGCCGAAATAAAGGCATTCATCCCTAAAGTCATCTGTACAAACAAAGTTCCAAGCGCATAAATAAACATATATTGCTGTGCATATGGCAATGTATTTTCACTAGCGCCAAATGCCAACAACAACGGTTTTTGAAACACTATAACAACGATTGTTAAAATGATGGAACATAGCAATAAAGATGTAAAGCAATTGCCCAAAATCTTTTCAGCGCTTTTATCATCCCCTCGCCCCATAAAAATAGATGCTCTTGGTGCTCCTCCGGTACCTACCAGCTGTGCAAAGGCAGATATGATCATAATGATTGGAAAGCATACGCCGACACCTGTCAAAGCCGTTGCACCAACATCAGCAATATGACCAATATACATACGATCTACCATATTATATAAAGCATTGACCAATTGTGAAAGAATCGCCGGAATCGCCAGCATAAAAAACAATTTTTTTACTGCTTCTTTTCCTAAATCCACTTCTTGTGCTGCCTTCATAGTTCTCTCTCCTTTTACCATTTTGAGCTATTAAAATAAACGTTACTTATTATAGCACACATCTATATTTTGTCAAACGCAAAACAGCAATCCATGCAGGTGGAAAGCTTTCGATATTTTGCCCTATTGATATAGTAAATATAGATGGGACAACCTCTTAGCCCTACAACTTAAGTGCTTAGTTTATATTCGCCATAACTAAATATACTCAGAATTGATTTAGAAATCATTATCTAGTGAAACGCCAGAAACATAGCACCGTATCAGAAGTGAACCATTTCCATTAATAGCTGCACAAAAAAACTAAGTCTGCAAAAGATAATGTTTGCTTACAAACAGCTATATTTCACAGTTATGAAATTTCTATAAAAAAATTACAAAAAAAGATTGCAATTCACAATAAAGTACGCTATAATAATCGAGCAATGCCCGAGTGGTGAAACTGGTAGACGCAACGGACTCAAAATCCGTCGGTAGCGATACCGTGCCGGTTCGAGTCCGGCCTCGGGCACCATATAGATAAAAGTGAACTGTCCCATGGAAATCGGGCAGTTTTTTTGTTAAAAAATCCATAAAAAAAGAGGGTTAAAATAGATTGTTATAAAGTGTTAAGTTTCCTCTATTTTATATCCTCTTCTCACTTTATTGCAAAAGTTGCTGCATCTCATGTGAAGTCAAAACATCTGTATCTACCATAGCTTCCAATACCTGTTTTTGCCGCAGCCTTGCTTCCTTATAATGATTGCTTAATTGATAATTACTCGGTGATTGTGGTAACCCAGCTAATAACGTTGCCTCATCGATGGTCAACTCGCTTGGTTCTTTATGAAAGTAGCCATGTGCAGCCTCATAGATTCCAATATGATTATCACCATAATTAATTACGTTGACATAAAGTTCTAATATTTCTTTTTTGCTTAGTTTTTTTTCAAGATCATATGCAACGAAAATCTCACTTACCTTACGTAAATAACTTGGCTGATAGTCAAAATAAAGATTTTTAGCAAGTTGTTGCGTTATCGTGCTTCCACCTCCGACAATACCATGAGCAAACACATTTGTAACCGCCGCCCGTAACATGGAGCGATATTCCACGCCATGATGTTCATAGAACCGTCTATCTTCAATTGCCACAGTAGCTGTAAATAAATTTTCGTTTATCTTATCAAACGTCACATAATGTGGACGTTTTCTTATTTCAGCCACCTTATCTGCAATACTCACATCATCAATTGCCTTCACATAATTTACATAACCGATACCGATAAACAAGATACTAATGATTAAGAGCAGCAGTAGGAAGATACTGATTAGTTTTTTTATTATTCTTTTCATCTTATCACCACTTTACATACATGATTATAGCATAGCTTTGTCCATAAACTGGCAATCTTACAAATTCGTTAGTCCAAAAGAAAACACGGTTGCCCGTGTTTATCTGTTCGCATTTACTGATTTCATTATCTGTTTGATCTGTGCTTCTGATGGTTTTCTGCCCATCTGTAAGAACATTGCACGAATCATCTTTTCATTGATTGGGGGATTCTCCTTCAGTTCTTTCTCAAACTTCTTCTTTGTAAAATAGAATCCTAAAAAAGCACCGATAAGCAATCCTGCCAGTGTAAATAAAATCGAACTAACGAAATCCATATGTAATCCTCCTTACATTAAGGTTATTTTACTATTTTTATAATGATTTTACAATAGTTTTCGCTAAGAAATCCATCTTTAAACTTCTTGAGGAAGTAATACGTGATATGGATACTTACGAACTAATAAATTTAAAAAGGGATTATCTGCATTATCCAGTGATATAGAATATGTATGAAGTTGTATCTCATAACAACAATCTTGCAACTCATCTTTTAATCGCATGAATTCATGATTCCATTGTACCATCTGATCAAAATAAGAAATTGCACTTGTATATAGCATCTCAGCATCTATCTTATGTAAAATTGCATCACATTGTTCATTAGACAATACTGTGATATCCTGACATACGTTAGGATGTTTCTTTAACATCACATAAAAATTTTGTTTAACTGCATAAAATTCCATCATCATCACCAGAATGATTGTATCACATTGAAAAACAAAGCATCTGTCAAAACATGTCGACAGATGCTTATCATTTTAACGTTGCTTTCTTAGTGATGCAAGTCAATATCTGAAAAATCAAATGCTTCCAAAGTAGAGGCAATTGTTTTATCTTTTAATGGTAAATTTTCTTTAGCCATCTTAGCCTTGACTTTCATACCATTTTCAATTGTTGCAGGTCCACAAATACAACCGCCTTGACATGCCATACCTTCCAATACATCCGCCTGGAAACGGTTCACCTTCATCATCAATAAAGCCTTTTTACATTCTGCGCTTCCATCCGCATATTGAGCCGTAATGGTTTCATCGTCATTTTCTTTCAATGCTTCGACAACCGCCTTTGAAACACCGCCGCCGATAGAGAAATTACGTCCGTGAACAGAAGCTGTATCGCCTTCTCTTGCTGTTACATTTTCTGGTGAAATGTGTTTTGATACAAACATTGCACCTAGTTCTTCAAATGTCAAACAGTAATCTACATCATTATCCTGCACTTCTTGTTTTTTTGCCACACAAGGTCCAATAAAGACCGTTTTCGCTCCTGGATACTGTTTTTTCAAATAACGAGAAGTTGCCACCATAGGGCTAACCATATGGGATACGTTATTTTCATAGACAGTTGAGAAATGCTGTTTTGCCATATTCACAAATGCTGGACAACAAGATGTAGTAATCTTCTTTCCTTCAGCCTTATGTTTCTTCGCATCTTCTTTTTCATACCATGCAACTGCATCCGCTCCAATTGCAGCTTCATATACATCACGGAATCCTAATTGACGTATTCCTTCCATCACTTGCGGCAATGTAGCATTATCAAACTGCCCTTGCATTGCTGGAGCAAAAATAGCATACATCTCTGTACCTTTTTTCAATTCTTCGATAACATCGACCATCCAAGACATATCTTCGATTGCTCCAAATGGACATTTTGCCTGGCATGCACCACAATTAATACATTTTTCTTCATCAATTTCAGCCAATCCACTTTCTCCCATACTGATGGCATCTACAGGACAGCTCTTCATACATGGACGCTGTGTTTCTACGATAGCATTGAATGGACATGCATTTTTACAAGCACCACATTCTTTACATTTATCATAATCAATAAAAGCATGATCATTCCCCATATGAATTGCATCAAATTTACAAGCAGACAAACATGCTTTAGCCATACATTTGCGGCAATTATCTGTCACCTGGATTTTATGGATGCTACAGCCATCACATGCTGCATCAATGACACGTACGATCTGACGTTTATTTTCATGTTCAACAGGTACCGGAGGTTTTCCCATCGCCATGCGCGTACGCTGACGAATAATCTCCTTTTCTTTATAGATACAGCAACGAAAATCTGCCCGTTTTCCTGGAATCAAAAGATTCGCAACTTCATCACATGTATCCTCATTCAATTTTCCTTCAAAACTGCGTTTACTTACTTCACGTAAAACATCGAATTTGAATTGTCTAGCTTCATGATCAAATAATGACATAATATCCTCCCATACTTCCTCTTTATGCAAGCAAATTTGCTTGTGCTTTTTTTAACAAGCACATTATAGCATAAGAAAACAAAGAGCAAAAGACGATTTTTAATTTTTTCATCCTTTTTATCTAAAAATGTTTTTGTTTACCATCTAGAAACAAAAGCATTTAGTATCTAGTATTTAACTTTAATATTTTAATCTTCATGCTTTTCGTTTTATCCGTATACAACCGTGCGTTATGGAAGACGATCAATAGTTTATACCTTCCTTTTTTATATACGATAGTATCTCTGATGTTATTCCTTTTTTGTTGGTTTATATTCCATATAAAGCACACTGCCAAAAATCATGCAGGCACCCACCAACATTGGCAGCGTCATCATTTCATGCAAAATGAGAAAGGAAAAGATGGATGCAAACAAAGCTTCCATAGATAAGATCAAGCTTGCTGTATTGGCTGTTGTATACTTTTGAGCATACGTTTGTAATAAATATGCCAATAACGTGGATATAAAAATAAGATAACCTACATTCCCTAAAGCCTCAAGTCCAAGAGTTGCTGGAGCTTTTTCAAAGGCTAAAGCACAGATTGTAGACAACACACCGGCTGTTACCATCTGCATGGCTGTCATACAGAAAGCATCCGTATGTGCACTATAACGCTCTAACGCAATGATATGTAACGCAAAAAATAATGCACAGATGATGGATAATAGATCTCCAAAACCAATCATGAACGCATCAACACGTAACGTCAACAATGCAATACCACCCACACATAATAGGCTAGCGATGATTTCTTTTTTATGTGGCCTTCTATGAAATAACAACCATAGCAAATATGGTACAAACACAACATTTGTGGCTGTCAAAAAAGCATTTTTGCTAGGTGATGAATATTTAAGCCCAAATGTCTGAAAAGCAAAGGCTAAAAATAAGAAAACACCTGTAATAATACCATGTCGTATTTCATCTTTACTCAATTGTCTTAATTTTTTCCAACAAAAACATACCGGAAAAATGGCAGCGCCAACAAAGCGAATCATCATAACATAAAATGGTGAAATCGCCGCAAGCGCACCATTTGTTGCTAAAAATCCTCCGCCCCAAATAATTGTCACAAACACAAGCATCAAATTTGCATATTGTTTTTTCATCCCATCACCTCACTGCTCATTATCATATCAACTTGCTTTCTATCATGCAAGACTAAATTACTTCCTTAGTTACTTTCTTAGTAACCTTTGTCGACTATCGTTTGCTTATCTAAAGCAGATAACACTTATCTTTTTTAAGCATATGAAAACAAGTGTAAGGTAAAAATTAAAATTAGGGATGATTTCTCTTACCATTTTCGTTATAATAGTACAGACAAAAGAAAAGAAAGAGAGTCGAAAAAGTTATGAAGTTGTTAGAAGAATATATACGCACGTATGGTGAAGTACCAAATGACGATGTTTTAAAAGTAGATGCCTTTTTAAATCATCAAATCGATACGCGTTTGATGATGCAGCTAGCTGAAGATTTTAAAGAACATTTTAAAGATCAAAAGATCACAAAAATTGTAACCATTGAAACGAGTGGTATTGCTCCTTGTGTCTTTTTAGGGTATCTATTACATGTTCCTGTTGTTTATATGAAAAAGAATCCCAGTAAGATCATGACGGATGATTGTTATCATACAAACATTCATTCCTTTACAAAGGATCGAGATTATGAAATTGTCATTAGCAAAAAATACATCAGCAGCGAGGATAACGTGCTCTTTATTGACGATTTTATGGCAAATGGAGAAGCATGCTTAGGCGCCATACGCGTATTAAAAGAAGCTCAAGCTACCATTTGCGGCATTGGCATTGTTATTGAAAAAGCATTTCAATCCGGTCGTAAGCAAGTACAAGCTTTAGGATATGATGTCTATGCGCAAGCACGTATTGCTTCTTTAAAGAATGGTACTATCGTATTTGCTGAGTAATGAGTAAATTCCTATGAAAAAAGCATTTGTTCATATTGACCAAATGCTTTTTTATATGGTTATGCATCGTCTTTAGCATGCTGTTGAAAATGCGTAATTGCTTTTACAAGCAATGGAACTAATAGCAATTGCAGTAAGATGCCCGGAATGGCGGTAATAAAGGAAACTGTCAAAAAGATTGTCAGTGTATAAGCTTTTCCCATAAAGCTTAACAAGATCAAGTTCACGATACCGTTAACAATACGTCCGGCAAGCATCGTTAAGATCAAAGCTACATACAGATGACAGTGTTTTAATAACAAACCACTTAAACAGCCATAACATGACAATTCAAATACCATAGCGATACCGGTTGGAACTAACACAGGCATTCCCGTCAAGAAAGAGCTCAGCAATGGAGTCAATACACCAATGAAAGCACCGTAAGCAGGTCCACACAAGAAGCCACAAAGTAAAACAGGTAAATGCATCGGTAGAAAAGTAGCACCGGCATTAGGACCAAAAGAATGAAAAGCCATAGGTAAGATGATACCAACTGCTAAAAACATGGCTGAAATAGTTAATTTTCGAACACTTTGATTCATATTACTTCCCTCTTATTCAAACATTGCATCATAGATCTTCCGCAATTGCCTTTTCTCTTTCTCATTCATCTTGCGTTCATGTGCATCATGACCTTCAACAGTCCCGATATTGGCCTTGATTGCCTTTCCCTTTTTTACGACTACGACAAAAGGTACATACAATTTCTTCTCGCCTTTCTTATCCGTTTTTAAAAATGCATCAACGTAAGGAAATAATGCTTTTTTCTGTGCTTCACTATACAACAATTTTTTATTTTTATCTCTGGTTTGGATATAATAAATGGTTTTCTTATGTGCTTTGGCACTCTCATCCATAATAGGTAAGGCTTCGATGCACCATGGACAATCTGGAAAACCAAAATAGAGAATAGCATCTTTTTTGTTTTGAAAGAGTTGAATTGCTTCTGCCATATCACTTTTCACAAAAACATTATCGCGATCCTGAAAACCATCATAATCACTCATATCCATTCCACCAAGGCCACAAGTGCCAGCATTTGTTTCATCATTGCAATAATTTTCAGAAGGTTCGCCTGCTTTTTCCGGTTTTGTACTAGTACAAGCCGTTAAAAGAGCACATGCCAACAGCAAGAGCAGTCGTTTTTTCATTTTATCCCAGCTTTCTTTATTTACCCGTATTGTACCGATTTTATGTGCATTTGTCCAGTAATGACCTATATAGCATATCAACCTCTATTAGAAAAGGGTGAATTAATCACCCAAAAGTTTTACTAACACAGCTTTTTGTGCATGTAAACGATTTTCTGCTTCATCGAAAATTTCATTTGCATGTTCTTCAAAAACCTTCGCTGTAATTTCTTCTTCACGATGCGCTGGCAGACAATGCAATACCATAGCATCTTTTTTCGCTTGTGCCATGACAGCATCATTAATTTGATAAACGCCCTCAAAGATTTGACGACGTTTTTCTGCCTCGCCTTCTTCTCCCATGCTCGCCCAAACATCTGTCACAACGACATCCGCATCTTTTGCGGCTGCTAGTGGGTCTTGTGTCAGCGTAAAGCGTCCAGTTGTCGCTGCTTTTGCGCAAATCTGCGTATCGGGCAAGTATTCCTTAGGACAAGCCAGAGCCACCTGCATGCCTGCTAATATACACCCATTGATATAGGAGTTTGCCATATTGTTGCCAGCACCGATATAACATAATTTTAAACCTTCTAAACTACCTTTATATTCACGTATTGTTTGTAAGTCTGCTAACACCTGACAAGGATGTACATAATCGGTTAAACCATTGATAATTGGGATATTGCCATATTCAGCAAGTTCTTCGAGATCACTTTGCTTATACGTACGAATCATGATGCCATCTACATAACGGCTTAAGACACGGGCGGTATCTTTGATAGGCTCTCCACGTCCTAACTGCATATCATTCGCATTTAGATATAAGGCCTTTCCACCTAATTGTTGCATTCCCACTTCAAAGGATACACGGGTACGGGTACTGGACTTGGTAAAGATCATACCCAAGGCTTTATTGCGTAAATATTTCGTATAAATTCCCTTTTTTACTTCTTTTTTCAAAGCATCAGCTAAATCCAAAAGTTCATATAATTCATCTTTTGATAAATCTGCCAAAGTTAATAGATGTTTCATTCTGCTTCCTCTCTTTCTTATCCCATTGTGGATAAAACTTCTCTTAGTATCGTCATGGCTTGATCAATTTCTCCTTTGGTAATCACTAAAGGAGGCAACATGCGCAGCTTATCTTTTGCGGTTAATATGAGCAGGCCTTTTTGTAAACAGGCTTTTACTACATCAATAGCTTGTACATGTTCATCTAACACCGCACCGCGCATCAACCCCAGACCATTGACTGCCTTGATATGGGGAAGACTTAATAATTGCTGTTTTAAATATTCGCCCTTATCCATAACCTCTTGTAAAAAGTCAGCATCTAGACGCTGTAAGACAACTCTTGCCCCAGCACAAGCAATGGGATTACCCCCAAAAGTTGTACCATGATCTCCCGGATGAAAGGTATCTTGCAGTTTTTCATTCATTAAAACCCCACCAATCGGAAGACCATTGCTTAATCCTTTTGCCGTTGTGACAATATCAGGCTGTATGTCATATTGTTCATATGCATATAAAGTACCACAGCGTCCCACACCGGTTTGTACTTCATCTACGATCAACAAAATATCCTGTTGTTTACATAGCTTAGCAATTGTCTGCACATATGCTTTCGCTAAAGGCAAGACACCGCCTTCTCCTTGGATTAGTTCAATCATGATCGCACAAGTATGCTTACTCAGCGCTTGTTTTAAAGCAGCTTCATCATTGGCTGGGACATGAAGGAAACCTGGTGTAAATGGATCAAAATATTGATGAAAGGCCTCTTGTCCGGTTGCCGCTAACGTAGTGATCGTACGACCATGAAAAGAGTTTACTAAGGTAATGATTTCATAACGTTCTTTTCCATAATGATCATAAGAATATTTTCGGGCTAGCTTAATGGCACCTTCATTAGCCTCTGCACCGGAATTGGCAAACATTACTTTTTTAAAGCCGGTTCGCTCACATAACATCTTGGCAACATCACCATCTGGTTGTGAATAATATAAATTGGAAACGTGTGGCAATGTATTTGCTTGTTCACTCACAGCTTTCGCCCATTCTTTATCTGCATAGCCTAACGCATTAACACCTATGCCAGCCGTCATATCTAAATAGGATTTTCCATCTGCATCCATCGCAATGCAGTGACTGCCTTTTGTCAGTACCGCATCAAAACGATGATACGTATGCGCAATGTACATTTGATCCTGCTCTTTGATATCCATCTGCATCAAACCTCCTTCCGTTGAAACATCGTACCAGCACCATCTTTTGAAAACATTTCAATCAAGATGGAATGAGGTACTCTGCCATCAATAATAACTGCTTTTGCTACCGATCCATGGAGCGCATTTGCACAGCATTCCACTTTCGGAATCATTCCTCCGCTGATGACACCACTTTGCTGTAAATAAGGAATATCATCTAAATAGATACAAGAGATCAACGATGCTTCATCATTTGGATCTTTTAACACCCCGGGAATATCACTGACAAGAATCATATTTTCTGCATGTAAGGCAGCTGCAATGCTAGCTGCTGCTGTATCTGCATTAATATTATAAGAATGTCCCTCTTTATCACAGCCAACACTGGCAACAACAGGAATATAGCCCTTATCTAAAACATCCAAGATCAAAGAGCCATCCACTTTAGAAATTGCTCCCACATATCCTAAATCTGCACCTTTTGCCTGATAAGGCACAGCTTCAATGATATGCGCATCCATCCCGCTAATACCAACTGCTCGTGCACCTTTTTGGTTGATTAAGGATACTAGATCTTTGTTGGTTTTTCCTGCTAACACCATCTGTACTACTTCCATAGTTTCCTCATCGGTATAGCGTAAACCATTTACAAAATGGCTTTCTTTCCCGGTTTTATCTAGCATATGATTGATTTCAGGTCCACCACCATGTACCAAAACGACCTTAATACCGATTTCTGACAGCAACACCACATCACTCATCACATTTTGCTTAAGCGTTTCATTTTTCATCGCATTGCCGCCATATTTGATAACGACAATTTTTCCATTATATTTTTGAATATATGGCAAGGCTTGTGATAAGATCGTCGCCTTTTGTACTGCTTTGATTTCCATCGCATTCACTCCTCTTACGTACGATAATCGCCATTGATCTTGACATAGTCATAAGTCAGATCACAACCCCAGGCAGTTGCTTTTGCATCCCCTTGTTTCATATCGATAAAAATAATGATTTCATCTTCACTTAATAGTTTCACTGCCATTTCTTCATCAAAACCACAGCCGGCACCATTCACACAGACTGGCATACTGCCATAAGCACTTTGTAAGGTGACATCAATGCAGTTAATATCAAATTGCGCATCGCAATAGCCAATCGCACATAAGATTCTGCCCCAGTTGGCATCTTTGCCAAACATGGCAGCTTTGAATAACGAACTTGTAATAACGGATTTCGCAACTTTTTTTGCTGTCATCGTATCATTTCCATGAACAACCTGACAGGTTAACAATTTGCTTGCACCTTCTCCATCCTTTGCAATATGACGAGAAATTTCCGTACAAATATCCATAAGGGCATCTTTAAATACAGCATAAGCAGCGTCTTTTTCCTGAATAACTTCATTTCCAGCCAACCCATTTGCCAGCATACACAGCATATCGTTTGTCGAAGTATCGCCATCCACGCTGACCATATTAAAGGTATCGTTTACGACTTCATGCACAACTTCATCTAGCATTTCTGAAGAAATGGCCACATCACTTGTCAAAAACGCTAACATCGTTGCCATATTGGGATGAATCATGCCACTTCCCTTTGCCATGCCGCCGATATGACATTCTTTGCCATCAAGCAGAAAACTCACAGCAAATTCTTTTTTAAATGTATCCGTTGTCATGATGCCTTCACAAGCATCACTGCCTCCTTCATACGAAAGTTTTGTCACCAGCTCTTGCATATGTGTCGCAAAAGGATCTATGCTTAATGGTTCTCCAATGACACCGGTACTTGCCACAATGATATCCTCACTAGCTAACTGAAGTGCATCTGCACATAAAGCACACATCTGTGTCGCTATTTCTACCCCATTGGCATTACAGGTATTGGCATTACCGGAATTACAAATGATGGCCTGTGCCTTTCCATCTTGTAAATGTTGCTTGGTAACAGCAATTGGTGCTCCTTTTACCTTATTTAATGTATAAGTTGCCGCTGCATTGCATGGCACTTCACTGTAAATCAGCGCCAGATCCTTTTTGGTTCGATTCTTTCGGATGCCACAATGGATACCGCTAGCCTGAAATCCTTTCGGCGTACAAATTCCATTCTCACATAACTTTGCCATATCGTTTCCTTCTTCCCTTCTTTGTTTAAAAAGATGCCGGTACCATGCTTAATCCCATGGTTTCTGGATAACCAAAACGGATGTTCATGTTTTGGATTGCTTGTCCTCCAGCTCCTTTTACCATATTGTCGATTGCAGATACGAGAATGATACGCTGGTTACGTTCATCCATATGCAAAGACACATCACAATAATTCGTATATTTCATATATTTTAAATCCGCTGTTTTTCCTAATGGCAATACGCGTACAAATGGCTCATTTGCATAAAACTTTACATACTGCGCATACAGCTCTTCTACATGTATTTCATCTGTAGCATCTGCATAGATTGTTGATACGATACCACGATTGATTGGCAACAAATGCGGTGTAAAGCTAATGGAAACATCTTTCCCACAAAGTTTGCCCAGCGTTTGTTCAATTTCCGGAGTATGACGATGGGCACCAATCTTATACGGTGCAAAGGATTCATTCAGGCGAGGAAAATGGGTACTGTCGCTTAATCCCTTTCCTGAACCTGTCGTACCTGACTTGCTGTCTATGATCAAATGCTGTTCATTGATGATATCTAATTTCATTAACGGTGCTAACGCTAATGCGATGCTGGTAGGATAGCATCCTGGATTTCCGATAATGGAAGCTGTTTTGATATCCTCTCTAAAAAGCTCCGGTAAGCCATATACCGCCTTTTTATGAAGCTGTGGTTCTTGATACTGCAAATGATACCATTCTTGATAGTCAGCTTCATTATCCAGCCGGAAATCAGCACCTAAATCAATAAAGACTTTCCCTAGCACATCACATTTCTTTGCCAATGGCTCACTTAACCCGTGTGGCAGTGAAGCGAATACAACATCACTTTTTGCAATGACATTATCTTCCTCTTCAAATGGTAAGTCGATGATCTGATAAAAGCTTGGATATAGATCTGCAATCTTTTGCCCCAGATAGCTCTTTGAACTAATTCCTGCTAATTCAACCTCTGGATGCATCCATAACAATCTTACCAGCTCAGCACCGGCATAACCGCTGGCTCCAATAACTCCTGCCCTTATTTTTTTCATGCTATCGCTCCTAACTCTTCTTTTACCTTTTGGATATGTGCCTCTACGATTTCCGGAGCCGGACCTCCTATCACCTTACGCATCTGCACACAGGTTTCTAAAGCAATTGCCTCATAGATATCTTCCTCAAATAGTTCAGAAAATTGTTGATACTCGTTTAAAGATATGGTTTCTAAAGTCTTGTCATGATCTTGGGCATAGCTCACCAATGCACCGATGATTCGATAGGCATCACGAAACGGCATACCTTTTTTGGTTAGATAATCGGCACAATCGGTTGCATTGATAAATCCCTTTGCTGCTGCTTTTCGCATATTATCTTTTAAAACTTTTGCACTTTCCAACATCGGTATCATCGTTGTTAAACAAAGATGTGCGGTATCAATTGCATCAAACAAGGCTTCTTTATCCTCTTGCATGTCCTTATTATAAGCAAGCGGCAAACCTTTCATCATGACTAAGAGTGTTTGTAAATCGCCATAGACACGTCCACATTTTCCTCTCACCAGTTCGCTGACATCAGGATTTTTCTTTTGTGGCATGATGCTGGAACCGGTCGCAAAAGCATCATCTAATTCAATAAATTTGAATTCCCAAGAACACCAAAGGATGATTTCTTCACTCAATCGTGATAAATGCATCATGAGCATTGCCAAAGCACTTGTTATTTCAATACAGAAATCACGATCACTGACACCATCCAAGCTGTTCAAAGAAACACTATCGAAATCCAATTGTTCTTTTACCATTTCCCGATTGATAGGATACGTTGTAGTTGCCAAAGCGCCGCTGCCTAAAGGAAGGATCGCCGTACGTTTCTTGCTTTCCTGCAAACGCTGTAAATCACGTTTCAGCATTTCAACATAGGCCATCAGATGATGCGCAAACGTAATGGGCTGCGCTCTTTGCAAATGGGTATAGCCAGGCATGATCGTATCAAGATTTTCTTGTGCTTTATCCAAGAGAACGTTGATAAACTGTTTGATCTCCGTAAGGATCTTATCGGTTTCATCCAACGCATACATACGGGTATCAAGAGCAACCTGATCATTACGTGAACGTGCGGTATGCAGACGTTTTCCTGCATCCTGAATACGTTTGGTTAGTTCACTTTCCATAAACATATGAATATCTTCTGCTGTTTCATCAATGGCAAGCGCTCCACTTTCAATATCCTTTTGTATTTGTGTCAATCCCGTTATGATACTTAAGCTATCTTCTAAAGAAATAATTCCTTCATGTGCTAACATCATAGCGTGTGCACAACTGCCTTTGATATCTTGGGCGTACATGCGATGATCCACAGAAATACTGGAATTGAAATCGTTTAATCGTGCATCTGCCGCCTTTTTAAATCTTGCATCCCATACATTCATATGCTTTTTCTCCTATCTATTTTTTATTCCAAGTTTTCTTTTGCATTGCTGCTACCTTAATTGGCAAACCAAACAAATTGATGAAGCCGGCAGAATCATTTTGATCATAAGAATCATCTTCTCCAAAGCTGGCAATCTGTTCTGAATATAAGGTATATGGACTGGTAATACTTGCCGGTGTGATGTTGCCTTTATATAATTTCAGCTTCACTTCTCCACTCACATTTTCACTTACTTTATCCACGAATGCGCTCAATGCTTCGCGTAATGGCGTAAACCATTGACCATTGTATAAGATTTCCCCAAACTTAATCGCCACCCCTTGTTTATAATGCATTGTTTCTTTATCTAATGTAATGCTTTCTAATAATTGATGTGCTTTATACAAGATCGTTCCACCTGGGGTTTCATATACACCACGTGATTTCATGCCCACCAATCGATTTTCTACCATATCGATCAAACCGATACCATTCGCACCGCCAATTTCATTTAGCTTTGTTACCATTGCTTGACCGCCTAGTTTTTCACCATTCAATGCCGTTGGAATACCTGATTCAAAAGTTAGGGTGATATAGGTTGGGGTATCCGGTGCCTGTTCAGGAGTTACTCCCATTTCTAAGATTTCATCATATTTTGGCTCATTCTGCGGATCTTCCAGATCTAAGCCTTCATGTGATAAATGCCAGAGGTTTTTATCTTTTGAATAATTGGTTTCTCTGTTTATTTTTAATGGTATTTGATGGGCTTGTGCATAGTCGATTTCATCATCTCTTGATTTCAGTTCCCATGTTCTCCATGGGGCAATGATTGGCATCTCTGGGGCAAAAGCTTTAATTGCCAATTCAAAACGAACCTGATCATTGCCTTTTCCCGTACAACCATGACAAATGGCATCGGCTTTTTCTTGCTGAGCAATTTCTACCAGCTTTTTACCAATCAACGGTCTGGCAAAGGCTGTCCCTAACAAATACACATCTTCATAAACAGCATTTGCTTTTAAACATGGATAGATGTAATCCTCAACAAATTCATCCTTTAAATCTAAGATATACAGCTTGCTGGCACCTGTTTTGATGGCTTTTTCTTCCAGACCATCAAGTTCTGTACCTTGTCCTACATCTGCAGATACCGCGATAACCTCACAGTTGTTATAGTTTTCCTTTAACCAAGGAATAATGATAGAGGTATCTAAACCTCCGGAATATGCTAATACGACTTTCTTAATATCTTCTTTTTTCATAATCTTTTCCTCACTTTTCTCTTTCTTTTTCTTTCTTATTCTTTAACCTTATTCTCTATACTGCCGGCATCGTCGTTTCACTCTTCCCATAATCTTATCACCTCTTATAGTCTTCCTATACAAAAAAATCTCTGGATTGCTCCAGAGGCGCTTACACACGGTACCACTCCGGTAATCATCGGTACATCCCCAATGATTCCTCTTTCGTAACGCCGAAATATGCGTTCTGTGATACTACCATTTCCCACAGACTCTTCCAGGTGCGTGTTCATCATAAGTTCCCCAACAGGCTTCCACCATCCCTGCTCGCTTTGCAGTTCCCTTATCATTACTTCTCCTGTTCAACGATTTATGGCTTTATTTTACGCTTGTGAAAACATCTTGTCAATCATTTTTTGAATCTTTTTACATTTTATTGTAAATTTATTTCATTGTTATGACGCATTATTTACTTTTTTCATAGCAATGGCCATTTTGACTTTTCCCCCTAAATAAAGTAAAATGAAAAAGAAGAAACCATTCTTGATTGGAGGCGTTATTATGAATTTTATCTTTATATCTCCCCACTTCCCTGAAAGTTATTGGCTGTTCTGTCAGGGACTGAAAAACAATGGTGTTAATGTACTGGCAATTGCAGATGCTCCTTATGAATCTTTATCCACCAATCTAAAGAATTCCATTAATGAATATTATAAAGTGAATTCGATGGAAAACTATGACGAAATGTTGCGTGCCGTTGCCTTTTATACGTTTAAATATGGAAAAATCGACTGGATCGAATCGAACAATGAATACTGGTTACGCCAAGATGCCCGTCTGCGTATGGACTTTAATATCGCCAATGGCCTAACTTTTTCACATATGGATGATTTCCAAAGCAAATCGCGCATGAAAACGTTCTATCAAAAAGCCCAGTTACCTACCGCACGTTATCGCATCGTATCGACTTTGGAAAACGCCTTAGAATTCATTCAAGAAGTGGGCTATCCAATCGTCATCAAGCCGGATATAGGAGTAGGCAGCAGTGATACTCGCAAGATCCGCAATCAAGAAGAACTAGAAACTTATTTCAAACATCCGCGAATGGTTAAGATGATCATGGAGGAATACATCAATGGTGAAAGTTTCTCATTTGATGGGATCACCGATAGTCATAAAAAGGTCTTGTTTATGACCAGTCATCAATATACTGACAGCATCATGGATTCTGTGAATGAACAAAAAACCATAGGCTGCTATTCTTATATGAATATCCCTGAAGATATCTTAGATGCCGGCTTACGAACTGTGAAAGCCTTTAATACACGTAGCCGTTTCTTTCATTTTGAATTCTTCCGTTTAAATGAAGATAAAGAAGGTGTCGGTAAAAAAGGTGATATCTTAGGATTAGAAGTAAATATGCGACCTCCTGGGGGCTTTTTACCAGATATGATCAATTATGCGAATGACAGTAACGTCTATCAATTATGGGCAGATATGATTGTGCATGATAAGATTGAGCATGTGCAACATCGTAAATATTCCAGTGGGTTCATCGGCCGTAGAGATAATTTGGAATATGCCCATTCAACACAGGAAATTCAGCATAAATATGGCGATAATATCCTTATGATCAAGCGGTTGCCAAAAGCTCTTGCAGAAGGTATGGGCGATGAAGTTATCGTTGCTCGCTTTCCATCAGAAGAAGAAATACGTCAATTCTTTGCCTACTGCTCTGAAATCAATATCTAAAAAAGGGCATGTCCATCATAGGATATGCCTTTTTTGCCGCTCTTAGTACCTATTGGCGATATTTATCTTCAATTCGCATTCCCCACAACATAACGACGATCACCCATGGCAAACAGCCAAGTATTGATACAATGCTTAAGGGCGAATTTTGTTTCAATACGAAAGGCAATCCCAACAAACCAAAGAAAATACCTGCCCATGTCCATAACTTGCCCATCGCCTTATTATACGCTCGTATATTCTTTACAACGATTGCTTCCTCATCATTGGCCCAAAATCGCACAGCCTTCTTCGCATGAAAGCAATAAACGCCAAGCAAAAGAAAACAAACTGCGATGAACATCCAAATCATAAATGCCATCATATTCCCTTCTTTCTATTTTGGGATACGAGTTTGTAAATTCTGATACAACTGCTTAGTTAAAGCATTCGTTTCATCATTCACAATATATTGCCTATTCTTAGTTTTTATAACAATATAGCCTTGTGTTTCTTTATATACATAGGCTCGTATTTTTCGATTCTCCAGTTTCGCATCTGCACAAACAAGCTTTTGCGTTTCCATACCAGCACCTTGTTTATGCACCTGCGTGGGTGTTTTATCATAATACACAACATTGATGATATCCTGATATGGAATTGTATCACCAATACTGCCATGCAGGCTGATTGCTTTGGCTTGCAAATAAATCTGATAGTTTGCCTGCTTCCCATATATCAAAAGTAAGGCTATCACACTTATACAAAGCACAATAATACCACCGAATACACCGTGTATGATACGTTTTGTTGTTACATCATCTTCCATAAACTACCTCATTTTTTATATGATATCATAGTGTTATTGCCTCAGCAACAAAAAAGGACACATTCCATGACCTTCTTAAGTTTTATGCTAAGGCAGCTTTTAAAACCGCCTCAATCTTTGCTTTGGTTGGTATTCCTTCAAGTAATTTTTCACCTTCGACAAAATAGGTAGGAACATACCAATAATCTAAGCCTTTTGTTTTTTCAGGTTCATCATTTTCTTCAATGGTTTCTATTTCAATATCTTGATATTCTTTATGCAATTGTTTTAGCTCATCCACCATAGCAAACGCTTGCTTACAATAAGGACAGCTTTTCAAATACATCATCTTTACATGTTTCATATAGATTGCTCCTTTTCTATTAGTACTATAGCATAACAACTTTTCACCTTGCTATTCATTTGCTCAACATCATCGTTGTCAAAATAGCCATTTGTGCGAAATAATAAAAAGATAAATTAGCTTTTACCACGGCCGGACGATCGGCATTACCAAATATAATGAAAACCAGAATCAAATCAGATAGGACAAAACAAAGAGAACCTAAATTTAACACCAAGCCAAAGGAGCCAGAAAAAAGCCATGTCAATGCCTGTAATTCCATAAACATAATAATGGATGCATATAGCATAACGGCACCAGTCATACCTTGAAAATCAACACGTTGTTGCAACCACCCAATCATTATGCAGCCAACCGTAATTGCTATTACGGCCAAAAGGATAGTAATAGGCAAGGCAGTATGATACAAAGCAGCAATATATGCGAGATGACCGAATAAAAATGCTGTTAAGCCACCTAGAAAATATTGCTTTTCGTATTTTGGATAGCAATAAGGAAGCGCAAGAAATACATCACCAATAGCACCTAATAGTAAGCCAAGCAAAAGATATTGGCGATATGAAACTGCTGGCGCTAAAGAAAAAAGATAAGCTCCTAAAATAACAAAACCAAGGGATGAGACACTTTTCCAACCAAGTATTGTAAAACTGTTCATATGCGGCATATAAATATAATATAGGATAAACATAATAACACTTACATAAAGAAAGAGAAACATAAACACCATCTCCTTTCTTTAATTATAACAGAAGATTAACTTATTTACTTGACGGATATGATATAATAACACTCGTGAGGTGATTTGGGATGGTTAGAAAGGAAGATATTTATATTCCCTGCTTTCAGACAATGCGCACCCTTCATGTTTATCTGCCTGTAGGATATGAGAACAACAAACAAAAATATCCCGTTTTCTATATGTATGATGGTCATAACTTGTTTCATGATGAAGATGCAACATTTGGCAAAAGCTGGGGCATGGAAACCTATTTTGATACGCATGAAATACCGGTGATCGTTGTAGGAATTGAATGCAATCATGAAGGTAATCAGCGTTTAGAGGAATTTTCTCCTTATGATTTTGATGATCGCTATGTCGGTCATATCCATGGCCGTGGCAAAGCACTTATGGAATGGGTCGTGTCGGATTTAAAGCCTTGGATTGATCTAAGATATCGAACTAAAACAGGTCGTCGTTATACGGCAATCGGCGGAAGTTCCATGGGAGGCTTGATGGCTCTATATACTATCCTGCATCACAATGATATTTTTTCAAAAGCAGCTTGCTTATCTTGCTTTTTATATGGTGTCATGGCAGACATTCGACAAGAGCTGAAAGATCATTTGCATGCTGATACCCATGTATATCTTTCCTGGGGCAGTGAAGAAGTTCGCTCTAAAGTGCAACTAGCGAAACTGTCAGCTGCCAATTTAGAAATCATTCGGCAACTGCTTGCACAAAATGTAGAAGTTTTTCCTAATTTAGTCGTCAAAGGCAAACATAATGAAGCCAGCTGGGAAAAAGAATTACCGGTTTTTATCAATTTTTTATTCCCTTAAAGTAAAAGTAATTGCTCCCCTTCTTATAGGAACAATTACTTTTTTATTTGGTTTTCGATATTTCTAATATACCTGCACAAAATGAAATCGGATAAAAATTCATATTTGTTTTAGGAAACGCAGGCAGCTTATCTACGACAAGATAGCATTCATCCTCATCCCAAGCATCTTTCGCATGCCGTTTACAATCTAATAACTGATCTTCATGTGCAAACATCACATCACCAAGTAAGATCTTACCTTCAGGTTTTAATAGTTGCAATAAATCGTTTAAGAAACTCACTTTCTTGGCATCCTCTAAATGATGTATCGCATAGGTCGATAAAATAATGTCATATTTTTGCTCTTTAAGCATAGCGGGCAAGCCTTCTGTAAAATCCGCTTGTAACAATTTTGCCTCAGGCATTTTTTCCTGTGCAAACGCAAGCATGCGCTTTGAAAAATCCACGCCATACACAAGGCAGCCATGATCGTACAATTGTTTTGTCAAAACTGCCGTACCAAATCCAATATCCAAAATAGTCGGTTTTGGTTTTCTTAACACTTCTTGCTTGATTGCATCCAGCACCTTTTCATAACCGGCAAAGGGATACTGGTGATTTTCATCGCTTTGCTTTACGGAGGCATCATAGCTCTTAGACCATGTGTCAAAACCTTTCTCATCTAACATCCAACATACCTTCTTTCTATTAATTATAAATGTTGATTATAAATTGGCTGTACATGTTTCTTATTACGTACGATTACCAGCCCAACAGCTAATAAGCCAATCATGGAAAAGCAAGCAGCTACATATGGGTACTCTATGAATTCCCCCATCGCACCGGCAAGAAAACGTGAACACATGCAAAGGAGGGAAACCAATACATTAAATAAGCCATTTACTCTTGCACGCATATGCGATGGGATATAATTTTGGGTGCTAGCTTCTCGAATATTCATACTATTCACACCCAGAAAGCCACAGATAAAGCGATTAAGGATCATTAAGGGATATGCAATAAACAATAAGATCATATCCATAGCCTCATAGCTTGCATAAACGCTGACGGCTATTTTATAACGCACATGATCAGGAATACGAACAAAATAATGAAAGATACTTCCCAACATACGACCGGCCGTTTCTGCTGTAGTTAAGAATGCATACATTGTTGTTGTCAGCACAGAAGAAGATTGGAACAATGCCATAGACATCATGTTCACTGCCTCGGCATTCGCATTTGTAACAGACATATACGCATAGATACTGCGTATCCCCTTTTCTTTCTTTAAATAATGAAATCCTTCCATCATCTCTTCTCGATAGCCTGAAAAAGAAAAGCTCATTTTCTTCAATTCTTTCTCTTGAAAAGCAATATGATGCTCTGCATAACTTGCCATTAACAACAAGATACCCTCTCCTAAGCAGATCATCGCTACCCCATAATGCACATAAATCATACTGGCAATCGGTGTGATCAATGCGGTGACACTAGGATATATCATACTGGAAATAGAGTAACCTTTCTGCATAAATCCCTTTGGTATCAAATCAGGATATAGCGATGCATATGCCAACTGATAAATACTTCCAGTAGATGTTATCAACAATGCATATAACAAATAGATCGTGTAAGAAAAGTCATAATTTGACAGATACCAGGCAAATAACAGATAGCAAATGCCATTGAAAGCATCTAATCGAACAATTACCTTTTTCCGTTCACATGTATCAACAAAAGGTGCTGCAATGATAGGTATTAAGATTGCCGGTATCATAGATAAACCGGTAAATATACCTGTCAGCATCGTACTATCCGTATTATCAAATACAACCAGTGAAAAAGCAAAATTCATAGCAGTACCACCAATGGCACTGATTAAGGTTCCTATGGTTATAATTGTAAAATCACGGCTCCATAATGTTTTTTTCATGTTACACCTCCCTTGCATTAAGTATATTAAAAAACAAGAAGATTTTCTATCCCCTTGTTTTGTGAAAATTTGCATTATACCAAAGGCTTTAAGCGTCAAATTCCATATTTTTTAGGAAAATTGTGATTTTGTATTTCCTGTAGAAGAAGATATGCCTCTTTATAGCGTCGCTGATGCGTATATACTTCAAGCAAGTATCGAGAATGAAATAAACGATACCCAAAATAGGTATGTGTGTCTTGTTCATAAATATCCATGAGCACCTGATAGTAGTTAGGATCATCTAAATAATTTTCTCGATAACGTAGTTTAATAAAAGTTAACATCTTATGGTAGATAAGTGGCATCTTTTCATCAAGTGCTTCTTCCATCATTTCTATATAGTGTTTCCCTTCTTGTGCCTCATCTATCTCAATATATAACAATGCCAATTTATGAGCAATCAATACCTTTCCTAAGCGATCTTCTTCTAAATCTTTTGAAAACAATAATTTTTCTTTTGCCAAATCGTACTGTTTCCATTCCAGATATGTGGAACCAATATTATAAGCAAGTTCTTTTAACGTATTCGTATCTTTCAACTGGCGAGCCAGATGTTCTGCCTTTTGATAATATTTTAACATCAGACCTTCCACATTCTGACAGGAATAACAATTACCGATTAAGATGGCTGCGGTGATCATCCGTTTGGCATCTCCATCTTCACTCGCCATCGCATAGGCTTTTTGCAAATACTCACATGCTTCAATATAATCTCCCATATTTATATATGCCATCCCCAATGCTATTTCCTGTTCGGCCGTTTTTCGATAGTACCCTGCAAGACGAACATGATGCAAACGTATCTGCGCATCTGGATAATGATCATATAATAGGTGATAGCGATATAACTGCAGCTCATCCATATAATTTTCATAAACTTTTATTTCTTGTAAAGAATGCAGTAAAACCTCGCTACTTTCTGTTTCTTCTATCCTCATGATCTTATCATAAATTTGAAACAAACGATATTCTATGACAAGTGGGCTATAAAGAAGTTCCTTTTCATGAGCCCTTATTTTTAGCGCATGCTCTTCAAGGGGTTCATTAAAATCCAAAGCTTCCCAAAAGGAGGCAAACAACTGTTTCATTTCTGATAGAAATCGCGCATCACCATGATAGTGGATTTGTAAACGTGCAAAAAGCGCCTGCAAAATATCTTCACTGGCATCTACTTTCCCTTGTTCAATCTTTGATAAATAGCTCACTACACAGATGCCTTTGCACAAGCCTTCCTGTGATAGATTTTGCTGCATGCGATAATATCGCAATAAAGCTCCGCTTATCTTTTCCATAATTTCATCCTATCTAGCCAAAATGGCGTAAAGCAATTGCAATACCATCTTCATCATTGCTTTTTGTTATGAAAATCTGTCAAATCTTTATCTTAGTAAGACATTCACCCTTCGCAATCATAAGGTGCTTGTTGTAACATCTTCACATCATTGCTTGCAAAGAAAATTTATTCGGTATTTAGAAGTTTACGATAATCAAATGTTGTATCTGTTTCTAAATCACCAATCCATGTAAAACTAATCATAGTCACTAGAAAATGTTCATTATGTGTCAAACGTTTTACAGAATTCTTATAAGAAACACAGAATGGTGCATAATACTGCTAACCAGATTCCCAAACTCCTTCTGAATTTAAGAGTACAACTTTTCATGCTGCTTGGCAAGCGCTTGCTTGCAAAAGGTAAAGATCTTTTCTATAATGAGTAACAAAAAGGAGACTGTTTATGATTGATCGTTCCATCTGTGCCAAATCCATATCCATCCCATCAAACAGACGTATTATCGCAATCAGTGATATACATGCTAATTTACATATCTTTCAAAAATTGCTTAAGCAAATACAATTTGATAGTACTCTTGATGAATTATTTTTAGTTGGTGATTTATTAGAAAAAGGGCAACAGAACATGGAAACTTTATCCTATTTAATGAAATTATCACAAGATTCACATGTTCACTTAATGCTTGGCAATTGTGATTTTGTTTGTAAAAATATCTTATATGAATATCGATTGGATTTTTTACATGAAGTTTTATGCCAACGCCAAAACAGTCTTATACATGAAATGGCTGCTTGTATGCACGAAAAAATCACAAAAGATACAGATATGGTACGATTGGCACGAAAACTAAAGTCCACTTTTCGTAAAGAATTAACCTTCATCGCCGATTTTCCTCATGTTATTGAAACACAAGACTATATCTTTGCCCATGCAGCTATTCTAAATGAGCAAACCTATGGAAATGAGATGCGTGACATAATGAGGCATGATCGTTTTTTCTTAAAAAACATAGCATTTCATAAATACGTCATCGTCGGACATATACCGGTAAGTGAATATTGCTCTACCATTTGTGATTTTAATCCTCAAATTGATCAAAGAAAACATATCATTGCTATAGATGGAGGCAATGCAGTAAAACGCGCAGGGCAATTAAATGCGCTCATTCTGCATCATGGACAATTTAGCTTTGCCCATTGTGATGATTTACCAGAAGGAATAATTTTGTCCAATTATACACCGAAGCAAAAAGACAGTATTTATATTACCTGGCATGAACGTGCCGTACATGTTTTGAAAGAAGAGAAAAACCAAGCATATTGTCAACAAATAGCCACAGGACGTCGATTGTGGATACCAAAAGCCTTTTTATATGAAGAAAACGGCAACTTTAGTGCTGAAAATTATACCAATTATTTACTGCCCGTACGCCATGGTGAAACAGTTAAAATTATTTCTTTGTATGAGCATTATGCGTTAGTTAAAAGTCATGGAATAATGGGCTGGATTCCAAGAAGCATTCTAAAACAATAACGGCATCTTCCTTAAGCCCTAATCACGTGAATATTGCACTGTTAAAGCGAATCAAAAAGCCAAGAGCAAGATGTCCTTGATATACCTCAGCAAACAGTATGCACATACGAAATGACATAGTTCTGTCATTTGTTAGGTACTGTCAGCAATAAAAAGAGCACCTCATATTATATTGCTTGCTAAGGCGCCCTAACATCTCAGATTTTGTTTCTTAAATTTGCTTTAGATATGTGATAAATTCATCGATTACTGCTTCAGGTGTCGCCCAACTCGTGACAAAACGCATTGCTGTATGTGTAGCATCTACCTTTTCCCAAAACTGAAACGCATATTCTTTTTCTAATTTTTTGATAACCTCGTTCGGTAAAATGACAAATATCTGATTCGTGGATGATTTGGCAAATAATGAATACCCACAATCAACAAATGCTGTTTGTAATTTTTGTGCCATCGCATTCGCATGAGCCGCAATCTTTCTATACTGATCGTCTTCAAATAAGGATAAAAACTGTAGCCCCAATAACCAACCTTTCGCAAGCATACCGCCACGCTGTTTTATCATATAGCGAAAATCTTTTTTCAACTGTTCATTCACAATAACGACAGCTTCTCCGAATAGCGCACCATTTTTAGTACCACCAATGGAAAAGACATCAATATATTTGCATAAATCAGCAAAGCTTACATCGTTATCACTTGCTGTCAGAGCACACCCTAAACGAGCACCATCCATAAACAGATATAATCCCAACGCATCACATGTCTTGCGCAAAGCCTGTAGTTCTGCTTTTCGATACACACTGCCTAGCTCCGTTGCATCTGAAATATAAACCATTTTGGGCTTGACCATATGCTCATCACAATGGCGTCTGACTTCCTCATAAATTCCTTCCACACTGACTTTGCCATCCGCACTGTCAACAATGACTACCTTATGTCCGCTTGCTTCAATAGCCCCTGTTTCATGCACATTGATATGACCACTATCGGCTGCCATAACTGCTTCATAAGGACGTAATGCACTGGCAATAACAGTTAAATTTGCTTGTGTTCCTCCAACTAAAAAATGGATGTCACACGTAGGACATTGCAGTACTTCTTGAATTTTTTCTCTTGCTTTATCACAAATTTCATCCATTCCATAACCTGGATTTTGTTTCTTATTAAATTCCTGCAGACGCTCCATAATCATAGGGATTGCGCCTTCGCTATAATCATTACAAAAACTATACATATATTTCACTCCTCATCATGGAATCATTATAATACAAATTACATAAAAAAGAAATGCAGCTGATGTTTTCTTTTCATCACTGCATTTCTCTTGTGCTGATTTACAGGTATTTCGCGCATTATATACTACTACCATACAACTTCACCTGCTACTTACCAACGATAACCACCAACATGAATGCATTTGATAGCCCTGTAATCAGCCTGAATCTCATCTTACGATCAATCTCTATGACCAATGGTCTACACTCACCGCATGATAAGATTCTCTATATCAACATGATTCTTTCATGTGATATGCTTTATATTGCATATTCAGTATAACAAAATAATAAATTATGAATAGTAATATGGAAAAATCGGTAGAAAAATGGAAAAAGGTGCAACAAGAGCACCTTTCTGAATTTCTTTAATCTTTTTTCAGACCCATGATTTCATCTTTGAATAGACGTGCATCCATAAGTTTCAGATCTTTGGCAATCGTAGGTTTGAATTCCATATGCGCCAATACATCTTTTTCTAAATCAACTCCAGGAGCGATTTCCGTTAAGGTTAAAACACCGTCTAGCAATTCAAAGACAGCACGTTCTGTAATGTACACAACCTTTTGTCCGGTATCTTTTGCATATTCTGCAGAGAAAGTAATCTGTTCCACATTTTCTTTAAATTTCTTAATGCGTCCTTCCTGCAGAATCTTTAATTCACCATTTTCCACAGCTACCTTTAATCCACCGGCTGTAAAAGTACCACAGTATACAACTACCGGAGATGTCTGCGTAATATTGATGAAACCACCGCATCCGGCAATCTTTGGTCCAAAGCGAGATACGTTGATATTGCCATCTTTATCACATTCCGCAAGACCTAAGAATGCCTGTCCTAAGCCACCGCCATCATAGAAGTCAAACTGATATGGCTGATCGATGATTGCATCTGGATTCGTACAAGTACCAAACGCCGTACCAGCATTTGGTACACCGCCAATACCACCGGCTTCTACTGTTAGTTTCAATCCTGGTAATCCTTCTTCATTTGCGACATTGGCGATTCCTTCCGGCATACCAATACCTAAATTAATAACACATTCAGGATCTAACTCCATCGCTGCACGACGGCAGATGACTTTACGTTCATTTAAAGCCATAGGAGGAATAGAATCCACCGGCACTTTAATTTCACCGCTTAATGCAGGATTATATTGTTCTGCATACGTCTGCATATGATTCTCAGGACGAGAAACTACGATGCCATCAACATAAATACCAGGAATCTTTACCTTACGTGGATCTAAGGTTCCATTTTGCACAACTTTTTCTACCTGTAGTAAAACAATACCACCGGAATTTTTCGCAGCCTGTGCAATTGAAAGGGAATCCAAGGTTGCCGCTTCTTTCTCCATCGTTGCATTTCCATCTTCATCACAATATGTCGCACGAATCAAGGCAACATTCAATGGGAAAGACTTATAAAGCAGCCATTCTTCTCCATGCAGATTTACCAATTCTACTAAGTCATCTTTTGAGCGCTCATTCATCTTAGCCCCTTCGATACGAGGATCAACGAATGTCTTTAAACCAATCTTTGTGAAGGTACCAGGACGATGTCCGGCAATATCACGGAACATCAAAGAAATCGTACCTAAAGGTAAGTTATACCCTTCTACCTTATTTTCAAATACCAATTTCTGCAGCTTAGGAATCAATCCCCAATGACCACCAATGATACGTTTTAACAAACCTTCATGTCCCAACTTATTCAAGCCAAGCTTATCTGTTCCATCACCGATACCGGCGGAGAACATGATGGTAAGATCACGTGGATGACCACTTTTTAGAAAAGCTTCTTCAATTCCTACAGAAAATTCCTGAGGATGACCGCAGCCGATAAAACCACCGATACCGATATTGGCACCATCTGGAATCATGGAAACTGCCTGTTCAAGACTAATAACTTTACTCAACTTCATAACCTCCTTTGTATCTCTCATGGTTTTACTTTACCACAAGGAAAAGCGTATACCAAGAGATACGCTTTTTGAAGATGCATTATTATTTGTTAGAGAATGTTTTTTCTTTTACTTTTTCCAAGAAACAAGTCATACCATATGTCTGATCTTCAGTAGCGAAGCAGTTAGAGAATTCTTCCACTTCAATAGCGATACCACCATCGATATCCGTCTGTAAACCATTATTGATAGCTTTCTTAGAATTTGCAACAGCGATTGGTGCATTTGCGGCAATACCTTTCGCCATCTTCATTGCTGTAGCCATCAATTCTTCAGCAGGAACGATTTTGTTTACCAAACCGATTTCAGCAGCACGAGGTGCTTTGATATTTCTTGCTGTATAAATCATTTCTTTGGCAATGCCAACACCAACGATACGTGCTAAACGCTGTGTACCACCAAAGCCTGGAGTAATACCCAAACCAACTTCTGGCTGACCGAAAACAGCATTTTCGCTTGCTAAACGAATGTCACAGCTCATAGCCAATTCACAGCCACCACCAAGAGCAAAGCCATTCACTGCCGCAATAACAGGACAACGGAAAGCTTCGATGCGACGGAATACTTCATTACCGAATTTACCGTAAGCAGCAGCTTCTTCAACGTTCTTTTCTTTCATTTCCGCGATATCAGCACCTGCAACGAAAGATTTTTCACCAGCACCTGTGATGATCAACGCATAAACATCTTTGTTAGCTTCAACTTCATTTAAAGCTTCATTCAATTCTGTTAATACCTGTGTACTTAATGCATTCAATGCTTTTGGACGATTAATGGTAATGGTAGCCACATGTCCTTCATAGTTTACTAAAATAGTTTCCATGTTTATATCCTCGCTTTCTTAAAAAAGTGAATCCACAATTTCAATGGATATAGAAATTATAGATTCACTCGCTTTATCATACGTTTCGAACTTATTTTGTATAGTCGTAGAATCCTACACCAGTCTTCTGACCCAATTTGCCTCCACGTACCATTTTTCTCAACAGTGTACAGCAACGATATTTAGAATCGTGAGTTTCATTGAACAATACGTCCATGATAGCTACTACGATATCCAAACCGATCAAGTCACCTAAAGCTAAAGGTCCCATAGGATGATTAGCTCCCAGTTTCATAGCAGTATCGATATCTTCTACAGAAGCAATGCCTTCCTGCAGGATCGTAGCTGCTTCATTGATCATAGGAATCAAGATACGGTTAACAACGAATCCAGGACCTTCTGCAACTTCAACAGGAGTCTTTCCTAAAGATTTAGAAATTTCGATGATAGCCTCTTTTGTTTCTACTGGAGTATTGATACCAGAGATAACTTCAACCAGTTTCATACGATCTGCTGGGTTGAAGAAATGCATACCGATTACTGGGTGTTTGATACCTTTTGCAATTTCTGTTACTGATAAAGAAGATGTGTTTGTACCAAAGATACAAGATTCTTTACAGATTTCATCCAATGTAGAGAACAGTTCTTTCTTTGTTTCCATGATTTCCAGAACAGCTTCTACTACTAAGTCGCAATCAGCCAAATCTTTGTATTCGCCAGCCTTCAGGTTACCTTTGATTTCAGCAGCTTTATCAGCTGTCATTTTTTCTCTGGTTACCAATTTGTCTAACTTTTTACCGATCTTGTCGATTCCGCCCTGTGCCCATTCAAGCTTAATGTCACATACAGTTACATCATAACCATTTGTAGCAAATGCGTTTGCAATGCCCTGGCCCATTGTTCCAGCGCCGATTACACCAACTTTTTTCATGTTCATTATCTCCTTTTTACCTTTTTTATCTCATATAACAGAGGGGATAGAAATATTTTCCTATCCACCTTCTGCGTATGATTTTAATTATGCTTTTTTCGCAGCGATGATTTCTTCTTTCAGAAGAGGTAAGATTTCTTTTACATCACCGATGAAGCCCATGTTTGCAATAGAGAAGATTTCAGCCTGTGGATCACGGTTGATAGCGATGATCATATCTGATTTTTCCATACCGGCAACATGCTGACAAGCACCGGAAATACCACATGCGATGTACAGAGAAGGACGTACGGTCTTACCCGTCTGGCCTACCTGAATGTCTTTTGATGCAAAACCATCATCAACAACGGCACGGCTAGCACACATTGCACCGCCTAATTCTTCTGCAACTGCTTCTACCATGTCTAAGCAATCTTCAGCACCACGACCGGCACCTACTAAGATATCGCATTTTGTAATATCGATACCTTCCACAACCTTAGCGATTACTTCTTTAACAACAACTTTTGCGTCTGTATCTTTGAAATCAGGTGTAAATGCTACAACTTCACCTGTTCTTGCAGTATCCACTGGATCCATGCTGAATACGTTTGGACGAATCGTTGCCATCTGTGGACGAGTGTCTGGACAAACGATTGTACCAAACAGGTTACCACCGAAAGTAGGACGTGTAACTAATAATAATGCTTCACCATCCGCAACTTTTTCCTGATCGATTTCAATCTTTGTAGCATCTGCAGTCAAACCTGCATTCAAACGAGCAGCAACTCTTGGAGCTAAGTCACGGCCTAATACCGTAGCACCAGTTAAGAAACTGTCTGGTTTATATGTTTCGATAATCTGTGTTAATGTATCAGCATAGAATTGTGTAGAGTAGCCTTCCAGTAATTCATGATCTGCAACGATTACTTTATCAGCACCGTGTGCGATAACATCGTTTGCTTTATCCGTTACGTTGTGTCCTAACAGAACACCAACAACCTGGAATCCCATCTGAGGAATTGATGCTACCAATTTTCTAGCTTCAGAAATTAATTCGTATCCGACGTTGGCAATTTCACCATTTCTCTGTTCAACGAATACGTAAATATCTTTGTATCCTTCAAATTTAGCCATTGTTTTCTCCTCCTATTTCGTAATGATCTGCTTTTCTTTCAGTGTTTTAGCAATCAGTTTTGCTGCATCAGCTGCTGGCATATCGTAAGTTTCCGTTTCAGCCGTAACATCTTTTGTAAATGTATGGTGAACCTTAGTAGGAGAACCTGCCAAACCTACTTTTTCAGCAGGGATATCCAAATCAGCAAAGGTCATGATCTTCACTTCTTTGCTGAAGGAATCAACGATATCATTACAGTTCATGTAACGAGGAGTGTTCATTCCACTTAATGTTGTTAACAGACATGGAAGCTTAGCTTCAATAATTTCTTCAGTATCTTCTAATGACTTACGAACTGTAACACTCTTATCATTTACTTCCATGATCTTATCCACGTAAGTAACCTGAGGAATATCCAGACGTTCTGCTGTCTGAGGACCAACCTGTGCAGTATCACCATCAATTGCCTGACGTCCGCCGATGATCAAGTCATAACCAACTTTTTCAATGGCAGCAGCCAATGTACTAGAAGTAGCACATGTATCCGCACCGGCAAAAGCACGGTCAGTAATCAAAATACATTCATCAACACCACGGCCATACAGTTCTTTCAGCATGCCGCTTGCCTGAGGAGGCCCCATAGAGATAACCGTTACATGAGCACCTGTTGCCTCTTTAATTTTCAATGCTTCTTCAACACCAGCTAAATCATCTGGGTTGATGATACTTGGTACACCAGCACGAATCAGAGTACCTGTTACCTTATCGACACGGATTTCAGTTGAATCCGGTACCTGTTTTACAAGAACGATAATTTTCATGATCTTCTTCCTTTCCTTTTATTATTTCAACATCTGTCCAGAAATAACCATACGCTGTACTTCAGAAGTACCTTCGTAGATTTCCGTAATTTTTGCATCACGGAACATTCTTTCTACTGGATAATCACGTGTATAACCATATCCACCCATCAGCTGGATTGCTTTTGTCGTAACTTCCATGGCAACTTCAGCAGCAAATAATTTTGCTTCAGCAGCTAAGTATGTGTAAGGTTGTCCGTTTTCTTTAGCCATCGCAGCCTGATAAACTAACAGACGAGCTGCATCTGTTTTTACCTGCATATCAGCCAACTGGAACTGTGTGTTCTGGAATTTAGAAATAGGGCGACCGAACTGTTTACGTGATTTCACATAAGGAACAACTTCATCAATTGCACCCTGAGCAATACCTAATGCCTGTGCAGCGATACCGATACGTCCGCCATCCAGTGTCATCATGGCAATCTTGAAGCCTTTACCTTCTTGACCTAACAGCTGATCTTTGCTTAAACGCACATTGTTAAAGATCAATTCACTAGTAGCACTACCACGAATACCTAATTTCTTTTCGTGCTGTCCTACTGTAAATCCTGGCATACCTTTTTCTACGATAAAGGCAGAAATACCATGTGTTCCCTTAGACTTGTCAGTCATCGCAAAGATTACATATACATCAGCTTCACCAGCGTTTGTAATAAAGATCTTTGTACCATTTAAGATATAATCATCGCCATCTTTTACAGCAGTTGTCTGCTGACCAGCAGCATCCGTACCGGCATTTGGTTCTGTTAAACCGAAAGCAGCCAGTTTCTTACCTGTACATAAATCAGGCAGATAACGGTTTTTCTGTTCTTCTGTACCAAATGCAAAAATTGGCCAAGTTCCCAGAGAAGTATGGGCAGATAATACAACACCTGTAGTACCACATTTCTTGCTCAGTTCTTCAACTGCCAGAATGTAGCTCAGGTAATCTGCACCTGCTCCGCCGTATTCTCTTGGGAATGGAATACCGAGCATTTTGCACTCTCTCATTTTTTCAACGTTTTCACGTGGGAAACGTTCGTCTTCGTCGACTTCTGCTGCAAGAGGTTTGACATCTTTTTCAGCAAACTCAGCGAATAGTTTCTTCATCATTTTGTGTTGTTCTGTTAACATGAAGTCCATAAGTGTTCTCCTCTCCTTGAATGTTCTTGAACTAATAGGATTCTTACATGCGCCTATATATAAATAATGTATATAACAGGCGGTATCCCGGCGTTTCGGGAGCCATAATCCATATATAATTTTATCCCTCTTTTTTCCTTTCGTCAACACAATTGTTAAAATTTTAACAAGTTTTAACAGAAACAAAAAACCCGTTTCATTAGCACCCTTTCTTCCTGTATTATCCTTACCTTTCCTGCTTACCATCCCTTTCTATTCATGAAAAGAAAAAATCTTGTATAAGTAGGTCATATCCTTGGCTCTTGATGTACACTTTAGTTAAATGCTTATGCTTTGAATCTAATCTTTTTTGGGAATTCTTAGTATTGTAGTCAAGATGCATCAAAATGATAACGTTTCCTCCTACTTATAAAGGGACAACATCCTAAACTTACAACACCCAAAAGTATGCATACAGAACTTATTAATTTTTTCACAAGCTGTTGACATCTGTATCCTTTTTCGGTATCATATTCATGTATGAAGTTAGTATTCATATCAAGAAAGGTTTCGAAAAAGAAAGACAGGTAGAGAAAATGAAAAAAACTTATGTTGTTAGCGCTAAACGTAGTGCAATCGGTAGTTTTCTGGGTTCTTTAACAACAGTTAAACCAGTTGATTTAGGTGCTACTGTTGTCAAAGCATTACTGGAAGACGCACACGTTGCCCCTGAAAATGTTGATGAACTGCTGTGTGGTAACGTATTAAGTGCAGGATTGGGGCAGAACATCGGCCGTCAGGTTGCATTGGCTGCTGGTATTCCTGAATCTGTTTGTTCACATTCCGTTAACATGGTATGTGGTTCCGGTTTACGTACCGTAATGGAAGGTGTTATGTCTATCCAGACTGGCTTCAATGATATCGTTGTTGCTGGTGGTGTAGAAAGCATGTCAGGTGCTCCTTACCTAATTCCTGCAAACACTCGTACAGGAAACAAAATGGGAGATTTCAAATGTACGGACCATATGATCTACGACGCATTAACTGATGCTATGAATGGTATTCACATGGGTGTTACCGCAGAAAATATTGCGAAAAAATATAACATCACTCGTGAAATGCAAGATGAATTCGGTTATGCATCTCAACAGAAAGCAATAGCTGCTGTTGATAGCGGACGTTTCAAAGATGAAATCGTTCCAGTAGAAGTAAAACTGAGAAAAGAAACTGTGATCTTTGATACTGACGAACATCCTAACCGTAAATCTACTCCTGAAAAAATGGCAAAACTTCGCCCAGCTTTCATTAAAGATGGTACTGTAACAGCTGCTAATGCATCTGGTATCAATGATGGTGCAAGCTTTGTATTATTAGCTAGTGAAGATGCTGTAGCAAAATATAACTTAACACCAATTTGTGAAGTTATCGGTATCGGCCAAGGTGGTGTAGATCCATTGACTATGGGCTTAGGTCCTACTCCAGCAATTCGTCATGCATTGAACTATGCAGGTCTGAAACTGCAGGATATTGAATTAGTCGAACTGAATGAAGCATTCGCAGCACAGAGTTTAGGTGTTATCCATGAATTAGTGGAAGAACACGGTATCGATCGCGAAGAATTCATGAACAAGACAAACGTAAATGGTGGTGCCATTGCACTGGGTCATCCAGTAGGTGCATCTGGTAACCGTATCTTAGTAACATTGATCCACGAAATGATCAAACGTGATGCAAAAGTTGGTTTAGCATCTCTGTGTATCGGTGGCGGACAGGGTACTGCTGTTATCGTAAAACGTCCTTAAGAAATAACGCAAAACATCGGTGTATTTACCGATGTTTTTTTTGTATGTACTTCTATCATACGTTCGTATGATTAAATACTGTATTGAGACTTGTTTATGCCCTTTCTTCAATCCCTGTATCTGCTCTTTTCATCCCGATAAAATAAAAAAATGATGTTTCAACACCATCGACATATAGTTTAAAGATTTTTTTCTCTTATTTGTATTCATATAATACCATAAATTCATCATTTTTTCAAGACTATACCTCGCTTCCTATTTGTGATAAAACTCTTTACATGAAAGGAAGTGATCATCAATGCATACGACATCTCAAGCTTTATCCGTCAATCAAACGCTCAATCAACAACTTCAATCTTATGGATACCATCTGCGTGCAGAAGATATGACAGCCTTAAAACAAAGTGTGCAGCATGCTTGTAGCGCTTTTGACTTGGTAGAGAGTGACTATCACATCTTATATGAGCTGATAAAAGCGCTGGCTGCCTCCCCTTATGCAGATGCAACACGATATTTACCCATGCTTCATGATGCCATATTTTCCTATTATCAATTACGCTCTTTGTTTTCCTGGCAAGTGAATGATGCCACCATACTGCATACCCTGCTTACCTTTCATATGCAATATGGAACATTTGATAAAGTCCTTATAAAACGGTGCTGCAAACAGCTAAAAATACGAAAATGAGCTCTAACATACAAACACAAAAAAAGAGTAGCGACCAGCAACAAGAGCGTCTGGAGTTACTTAAACATTTGATTCAGCTTTATACACACCATAACAGTAGCTGTGTTCCTCGTCACGTAGCAAACGATATGCTTATCAGCATTACTTATATAGCCCATCATGCCACAGATGATGCATCTTTAAAAAAACGTTATGTTCATGGTTTACAACAGTTAGAGCTTTTATGCCATGCTTGCAAACACCGCTTAGCAAAAGTCCAGCTCTATGCCGAATGGTACCCAAATGAACGTCTGCGTTATCTCCTTACCGATTTTTTTCCAACCTATCTCAAACGTTTATCATCGCCTTATGCTCCTTTGTTGTATGCTTTTGAAAAAGAAGATATCGATTATCCATTGCTAGATGGTTTGCCTTTGGAGCATGCAATGTATCATTTACAGGGAATTGATTTAATTTCTCATTATCTGGAACAACTATCTTATGAAGTAGCCTTTCTGAAACCTTTTTATCAAGAACTTCCGATGATTTATAAGCTTTATCAAATGCAGCGACACGTTTCTTTGTTTGAACTAAATCAGAATCTGGTGGAAGTCTTATTGCCTCAAGTATTGTTACATGTATACCTGAAACAATCTTATGGAGTTCAGCTGGATGCTGCTGCTCTTGATGCTTTTAATAAAAGGTTATCCATAATGCGACCACAGGAGCTTTTGCAACAAATGTATCTAAGCTTACAGCCATATCTTGACGAGGATGTATATGTGTATGTGTATGCCTATTTTCCTATTCTAAATCAACGACTGCAAAACGATATGGAAAACCATGCAGAACTTTTTATTTTTGAGGATAACACGCCAAAACAATATACCTTACAAGTAATGACCGCTTGTTTAAATAGTGAATTCACACACCATCAAGAAGTCTTATCTGCTATGACATCGACTACTGAAAAAATACATTATTTTCGAACGCATTTGCATAATTTCCAAGATATGATCGAGATTTGGGATAGTTATATCTTTTCTTTGGAAGAATTAACGGTATTATTTCAATCGTATACTCCTAAGGATTTCGCCATCTTCTTGCGCCATCATTATGCTGAGCAATTTGTCTTTACCGCTTGGGTAACACTTGATGAACTTTTACTGTTGCCAGCAAGTGCAGATTGGGAAGAAGCTTTACATATGGTCCTATCAACATTGTCGAAAAAACAACAGCATATTCTTGAACAATGGATGAATTCTATCAAATTACAATACTGAACAATTGCCTGTTATTGTCTAAAGAATCGTTATATTACTAGCTCTTATTATGAAAAAGGTGTATCCTAATGAAAAAAGAGGAAGTACTATGAAGAAACATCAGCAAGTTATAAAAATTCTGATCTTGACTCTATTTGTCATCAGCATGTTGTATCTTACTTTAAAAGATGATCTGCAAGATATTTTACAATTACTGCAAAACCTCGATTTCTACCATTCACTCTTACTGATCACGGTAAGTTTTATTACTTGCATATTAGGCGGTGTCATCATTGGTATGTTAGGACATAAAGCACAAGATGATTATCGTTTATACAATGGCATTTCTAATGGTCTTGTTTCTTTGTTTCTGATGAATGTCAGTGCTTCTGCGTTTGCTAAAGCAGCACAAATGGTCATGTTCAAGATGAAAAAACTTAAAGCAGATGTTGCTTGCTCTATCTTGGTCATGGATCAGCTGCTTTATCAGATATCTTATTTATTACTTGCTGCATTCGCCATCGCTATCAATTATGATTTTTTGGTGAATCAGTTTATGAAAGAAATCCCCTTTGCCTTTATCGGTTTTCTGATTGGTTTTATACCGCTCATAGCTGTATCGCTGCTTTTCTTTTGGCCCTTTTTGCAGCATCTTCTCATACAGATATTGCTCTGGTTTATGAAAAAGCTAAACCTTCATGTTACGACTGCTTCAATCGAAATAAAACTGGAACAATTTTGCAAATCTTTACAAGCAGTGAATATTTTATATGTACAAGATCGAAAACTGCTATTGCGCATCCATCTAGTAAATACATTACGTTTAATACTACGCCATTCGCTGCCTATCTTAATCGCAATTGCCTTGCATATAGAAGTCAGTCTATATGATATCCCCTTGTTTTTCAGTGCCTCTTTCTTTGTCGATCTCATTTTATCTTCCTTGCCAATCTACGGCAAACACGGTGTAGCAGAAACAACATTTGCACTCATCTTTACTCCTATCGTTGGTAAAGTCAATGCAGCTGCTATGATGTTGTTATGGCGAGTTATCACCTTTTATACCAACACCATTCTGTGTGGTATTTATACGATAGTCACTCCCGATATTAATATTCAGGAACTAAAAGCGCAAAAAGCCATAACAAAAGAATCAGATAAAAGATAAGTTATAGAAAAGAAAAGTCTCTATAATATAAGTACCCTGCTGGCTTTAATCCGTGTTCCTTATTTTTAAAAGACTTTTCCTTTATGAAATCTTTAGCACATAGAAAATAATATATGTATCTCATATACCATCGTGCTTATGATCGTCTGATGTAGTATGTAATATGCCCTATGATATGGATTGAATCATCAAACGGATAATTTCATCATCGCATTCTTTCATGCCATCGCGTGCTAGTTGACCGATGCCTTCCATGGTCTTTTCGATAGAGTCACCCACAATGCCCTCTCCGCGATAAAATTGTTTTCCTTCTTTATACATTGCATACCCTAGGATTCCGGCATCTACTGCTGAAGCTATCTTCGCAGCACAGCTTGGTTTAGCTCCATCACAAAGCATTCCACTCGTAATTGCCAAAGCATTTACGATCGTATGACAAATATGCTCATAATCACCACCACGTAAATATGTAATACCAGCTCCAGCACCAGCTCCGGCACTGACAGCACCGCAATAAGCCGATAAACGCCCAATAAATTGTTTTTGATAAAGCGTTGTCAGATTACTTATGATCAAGGCACGCATCAATTGTTCATGTGAGCTATGCAATTCCTTAGCATAAACCAAAACAGGTAAAGAAGCAGTCATTCCCTGATTTCCACTCCCTGAATTGATGATGACCGGAAGTTCACAGCCACTCATACGCGCATCACTGCCAGCTGCCGCCATTGCTCTAGCTTTAACCTCTACCGCAGTTCCATATGTATGTAATAATACATTTCCAATACCTGCCCCATAATTCCCCCGCAAACCTTCATTGGCAATAGCCTCATTATACGCAATTTGACGTTCTAAGATTTCTTCTACATCTTTAACATCAACTGACATTGCGAAATCATAGATTTGTTTCATCTGTAAAGAATAACCGGTTTCTTGTTGCAGTTCATCTTCTTTTTGATAAATAATTGCTTCATCATGTTTGATGAGAACAACATTCGCATGTGTATTACGTATATGTACAAGTGCATGATGTTCCTCGCTAAATACCTTTACAATAAGTTCCAAAGCACAGCCACTCTGGATACGATGAAGCTGCATATCTACAGTATCCAGAAATTTTTCCATTTTTTGAATATCCTCTGTTTTGACCTTAGAAATTACCTGTAATTTTTTATCTGGATCTCCGGCGCAAATACCGATGGCTGCTGCCGCTAAGATGCCCTTTCGTCCATTGGTATTTGGTACTGTTACACTTTTAACATTTTTGATGATATTGCCACTTGCATATATTTCAACATGTTTCACATCTTCCTGTAAAGTTTTTTGGGCAAGTGCTGCCGCATAAGCGATTGCTATTGGCTCTGTACATCCCATGGCCGGTACCAATTCTGTTTTTAGAATATTAATATATTTCTGATACATACTGTCTTCTTTTCGCATATCCCTACTCCTTGTTGACTTTCCTATATACTTAGTATATCATGTCTTTACATATAGTAATAATTTATATATTTTATACTTCAATTAAATATTTTTTATGGAGGACATATGGATTTCAAGCATCTTAAGACCTTTGTAACAGCCGCACAATTAGAAAGCTTTTCCAAAGCAGCGCAAGCCCTAGGCTACACACAAGCAGCGATAACAATTCAGATACAACAACTGGAAGAAGAATTGCAAACCCATTTATTTGAACGTTTTCCTCGTCACGTATCTTTAACGGCCCAAGGAGAATTATTTCTGCTCCATGCCAATGAAATCTTGCAAGCAAAAGATGCTGCCTGCAACGCCATGAAAACGCAAACACAGCTCACCGGAACATTACGTATAGGAATGATAGAGAGTATTTGTTCTTCCATATTTCCTGTCATCTGTAAATTGTTTCATGAACGCTATCCCGGTGTTTCCTTACGTATTGAAACAGCTTCGATCGATCAATTACTGGATTATATGAATCATAATCAGGTTGATTTGGTATATTTAATGGATCAACAGCTGCAAGATGGGGCATGGATCAAAGTTTTAGAATATCCATCTGATGTTTTATTTGTTGCCCGTTACGATCATCCCTTATGTCAAAAGAAAACAATAACCTTAGCTGATATCTTATCAGAAAAATTAATGCTTACGGAACAAGATGCCAGTTATCGCTATGCTTTGCAGCAACAGGCTGCCCGAATGGGACTAACCGTAAAACCATTTTTAGAAATCGGCAATACTGCCTTTCTTGTAGATATGGTAAAACAAGGCCTCGCAATCTCCTTTCTTCCCCGCTTTAGTGTAGAAGAGGAATTACAGAAAGGTGTTTTAAAAATACTGACGCCACACGATTATCATCTTCAGGTATGGCAACAGGTGTTTTATCATCGTAATAAGTGGCTAACATCACAGATGCAGGCAATGATTCAAACAATAGAAGAAGTAATTAAAAATTAAAAGCTTTTTATGAGTTACTTGGATGATGCAAGTTAAAGACAAGTAAGCCCTCATAAAAAGCTTTTATGCTATGGAAGAAATTGAATCTTATTTAAAAATGATACTACCTCTTCCCAATAAAGATGTGGTTCTAATAAAGAACTATTGGCATGTCTTCCCTTTGGTAAACGTACAACATGATGCAAAGTAGGACAACTTTTTGCTAATTGTACCATCATCGTAATGGGAATAAAATTATCACGTTCGCCATGCAGAAACAGCATAGGAACCTTTGCCTGTGCCACATGATCCATAGGACATGCCTGTTTTAATGTATAACCGGCTTTTGCTCTTAAACATAAAGATAAACAAAAAAGCGGTATACAAGGCGGTACGTGAGGCAACATTTTTCTTAATTGATGGGTTAACTGTTCGCGTAAAGAAGTAAAACCACAATCTTCGATGATGACTTTAACACATCCATTGGTTTCATCAGCACACATCATGACACTGGCAGCTCCCATACTTACGCCATATAAAGCAATATCGGTAGCGTGATATTGCTGTGTTAAGTATTTGCACCATGCGTGAATATCTAAATGATCCAATGCTCCAAAACCAATGACAGTTCCTTCACTTTTCCCATGCCCACGCAAATCAATCAATAACACGGAACATCCCATATCATAAAAGCGTTTCGCTGCCGGTATAAGATCTTTTTTGCACCCCATATATCCATGCACCAAAACGACCCATTTTGTTTTGTGATTTCTGATGATTGTTCCTTGTAACGTTAAATCATCATGACTTTTGATTTGTACATCAATATGTGAAACTTCTTGCTCAAACCATAGATCTTCTGGTTTCTTTTTCCTATGTGAAGCATTTTGGATAATATCAGATTTATCACTCTTTGCATCAAATGCCCGTTGGAAAAAATATCTACCTAAACAATAGGCAGCTACCAACAATATCATCATTATGCCACATCCGATCCACAACCAAAGCATTTCATACATTCCTTTCTTATATTCTCTATGAAATATTTTAACATGAATTGACAAATTGAAAAACAAAATCGTAAAAACAAATGACCTATGATCTATTTTAGTGTATTGTAATCTTAGATAAATTTTTATATAATAAACACATTACGAAGGAGGTATTTCATGATGCGATTCATCAAAAGTTGGCTACATGATCATCCTTATTCCTATGCCCTTTTTTATTTTATTCCATATCTGATAATCTTTGAACTCTTAGAAACTTTTGTCGTTCCGAAATATTATATTCACTGTTTTATCGATGATATGATTCCTTTTCATGAAAGCTTCATCATTCCTTATTTTACCTGGTTTCCTTTATTAGCAATATCGCTTGGTTATTTTCTTTTTCATTCACGAAAAGAATTTCTTGAGCTTTGTTTTATGATGTTTACCGGTATGAGCATTTGTCTGTTTATTTATATGATTTTACCCAATGGATTAGATTTACGTGTAAATATCACACATACAAATTGGTTAGCAGACATCGCACGATTACTACAACAAATAGATACACCGACCAATGTTTGTCCTTCCATCCATGTCGCAAGCACGATAGCAATCTGTTTTGTCGTCTGTCGCAGCCATCTGTTTCAGCATCCTTTTCTTGTGAAAAGTGCTTGCCTTATAATAAGCGTATTCATTTGTATTTCTACCATGGTATTAAAACAACATAGTTTTATTGATGTTATCTTAGGCTTCGCCTTAAGCTGTTTATTATACTATGTCACCTATCATACAAATTGGCAAAAATACTTTATGAAAACCCCCTTACGCATCCTATTCTCATAGATAAGAACAACAATCGAAAACGATCAAGTTTTCGACCTCTTACATCATCGTACGTAAAAACGTATACGACGGTTGAATTCATACAAAACTATGCTTTCATTGCTACTGGTCTAGTAACGATACTCGATCTCTTTTCTTCAAGGTTTTATTAACGTCCCTACAGTGGTCTTTTCACCACCTAATTCTATCCCATGTGTGTCACATGATAAAAAAGATTTCACCATCAATGAAATCTTTTCTTTTTAATCTTCTTCCATAGCATAAACTCAGCAATCTAATTTATGATTTTATGAAATATGCATTTCTTCCGGCTGCTTTCACCTCATATAAAACCTTATCAGCTTTTTGATACAGAATGTTATAATCACAAACATCCTTCGTCATAACAAAGCCCATACTCAAGGTGATATTGGGCAGTCCTTCGATTGTCGTCTGCAGAGCTTTTTGTAATCTTGCACAACCACTCGCTACCGCATTTTCATCTTGTGGTGCCATCAGGAAAACAGCAAATTCATCGCCACCTAATCTTCCTATCAATGCCTTTTCCCCAAATGCTTTCTGCATGACATCTGCGCAATGGATCAACACTTGATCTCCTATGAAATGACCAAATTCATCATTGACCTCTTTAAAATAATCAATATCTAAAACACCAAACGCATACATGCCTTTATCACGCACTAATTCCAATTGTATTTTCTTTTTATGCTGCTGTATTATAAACAGAAGTCAGCGCATCCATCATACTCTTTTTTTCCAGATTTTCACGTTCTGTTTTTTCTTCTTGAATATCAACAGCACGACCGATGGCATACACCGGTCTATCCATGTCATAAACCACCTTCATTACGACATGAAACCAACGCACTTCCTTGTTAGCTAACTGTATCAAAACTTCACGATCCGTGTCTTTCATTTCCATAATGCATTGGAATAAAGAAGATTCATCCTTTTTCTTGTCTGATGAAATATCTTTTGCGTAATTCTCAATTTCATTTGTTTCAGCTAAGAAATTATGCTTATCCCCTAGCTTTAAAATATCTTTTTCATAGTCATATTCAAAAATTATCTCTTGTGTGATCTTGCTTAGCATCCGATAGCGATTGTTTTCTACTTCAATCTGGCGTTTCATTTTCAATTGGCGATGATAAAAATAACTGAAAACAGCAACAATACAAATGATGATCAACAGCGTTATCACCATGCTTTCAATAATATGCTGCTGAATATAATCCCGCAAAGTAAAGGTCGCTTTATCTAGTGAATGCTGATATATATAGGTATTAATATCTTCTTCTTTCAAATTGCGTATGCATTTATTCAAAATACCGACTAGCATATGATCATTTCCATCCACTACACCAAAGCTATAATTTAACATATCTCCTTTTACATCGGCAACACTGATCATAGATCGATATCCCAGCTGATTCATATAGTAGCTGATGGCATAAGAAGAATCAATCATATAATCTGCTTCCCCATCATGAACAGCTTTTAAACAGTCTTGTGTAGAGTTCGCATAGATAACATTGTGTGGATCAATGCGGCTTTTTAAGATTGAAGATAATTCTTTGCGTATCGCCAATTTTTTATTGTCTAAAGCATTTAAATCTGTATTCTTTTGTAAAACAATCTGCAATGGTGCCTTTAAATACGCGTTCGTCACACTCATCGTGTTTATATAGTTTAAGGAATAATCATAATTGATTGAGGCCAAGATATCAATTTCATGATGCAACATACGTTCTTCATATTCATGATAGTTGTCTACAAACTCATATGAGAACTGCAACCCGGTTTCTTCCTTGATGTCTTCTAGTATATCAATCGCCGTTCCCGTTGCCTTATTACCTTTAACATATTGAACAGGAGCTTGATTGCTCATAATCATCACATGAAACGTTTTTGCCTTTTTAATGTAATCCTTTTCCTGCTGCGTCAGAATAACATGATCCAGTTTTTCCTCAAAATATTTCGTATAGAGCGTTTGCTTTAACGTTGGGTTTATTTCATTTAGCTCTTCCATTCCTTTATTTAAATCATGGACAATCTTTGTTTTCCCCTTGGCTACTGCAAAATACATAGGGTCCGGTGAAAAACGTGCAATAACCCGAAAATCACTGGCTAAGGCGATATCCACACTTAATAAAGCATCTGCTTCCCCTTTCTTTACAGCTTCCATCTGCGCAGTACCGTTATTATAATACTTATAGTTCACTTTTAGGCCATTGGTTTTTACATATTCTTTTAATTGGCCATTTCTAATTTCTGCCTTTTTCTGTAAAGCAATGGTAATCTCTTTGCCATTTGCTAGCGTATAGGAATCTAGCCAGTCATTATCTTTATTCACAGCTAATACATTATAAGCGTAGCCATAACTTTCGGTCGGATAATCATACAGCTTTGCAAGTTCATCACTACGACGCATACTGCCAAGCATATCAATTTCACCCTTGTTTAATTTATCTAGCAATTCTGATATTTGTGTGTCTACATCATCGCTTTTACTTTCAATAAATTCATATTCCCATCCGGTATATTGAGAAAGTTCTTTTAAGTAATCATACATATAGCCTGTATAATTTCCTTTTTCATCTTTCATACTTAAGCCTTCTTGAATAGGAAAGCCTATTTTAATTATCTTAGTACTCGCATGTTGCGTTTTTTGATTATTTGCTTGTAAGGCACCATGAAAATTGCCAATTCCCAGAAGGTATAAAAAGATAACAGCCATCATACTGACAATGTAATGTTTTTTCTTCATAGCAACCTCACTTTATCTAGTGTCTTCATGTTCTTATATTATAATACATATTTATTAATAACAGAAGTCTTTTTATATTTTAAATCACATTTACATCACAATTCATGAAATAGGCTCTTTCTTTTAGGCTTTCTTACTTGTTTTAAGGAACTTTTTACACTATGAAACAGATAACGATTTCCTCTGCTGCTTTTCTACATGTCACGAGTAAGTTAACACATGAAGCGAAGATATCGCGTTTGGAAATCGAAATACTACAAAGTGCTTATGATAAATAACGAAAAAAGAATTCCAAGTTGGCATAAAGACCATAATTTTGAAATTCTTTGTTTTTATTCAATTGGTGTCTGATAGAATTTTCCTTCGACGTATTCCGTTTTTGTTACATTGACAAAACTGGTACGATCAATTTCACGGATACGATTTACCAAACCCTTTACCTCCATACTATCAACGACAGTATATAGCATCGTACGCGGTTGTCCATAGTATGTACCGATTCCTTCAAAACGTGTCACGCCATGATGCGTGGTGTTCTGAATTTCCTCAATAACGATATCCGGATCACTGGTTACGATAAAAACGGTCATTTTTTTATAACGCTTGTGTACCGTATTTATAATCTGCGTTGAGCAGAATTGGAATATGATGGAATATAATGCTTTATCCCATCCAAATAAATACCCTGCAACAATCAGCATCACAGCATTCATACCCAGGATATAATTCCATGCTGGCTGATGCGTCTTTTGTGATATCCACATTGCAATAAAATCCGTTCCCCCACTGCTGGCATTACCACGAAGCGCAATTCCTAATGCTACTCCCTGTAAAATTCCACCAAATATCGTAATAAGCAAAATATCCTCCGTGATATTCGTCGTTGGTAAAATTTCAACGAATACACCGGTAAGGATGATCATGACACATGAATAAAACGTGAACTTTTTCCCAACGGTTTTATAGCCAATATAGGCGGGTATAGCATTCAAGGTGAAATTGACAAGGGAATATGATACGCTGATGCCTGCATATTTTTCAAAGCTTCGCTGTATCAAAACAGTCAAGCCGGTAAAGCCACCTGGAAATAATCCTCCTGCGCTGATGAATGTATTAATATTAACAGCACAAAGTAATGAACCGATGATCACACAGCCAATCGTGACCAAATCTTTATATTTTGTTTGTATACTCATATAAACTCCTGCTCCCTACTCTTTACCACGCTTATTATACTATCTTTTTACATGGATGCAAGACTTTGTCGAAATGATAATTTTTACTCTTCCCATCATCGAAAATTCTTACATTTGCGTTATCTTTTTTGTTATGCTTTCATGCAATTACAAACATTTCATACTACTTTTTGAGAAAATGACATACACTAAGATGAAAGGAAGGATATCATGAAATCTTATGTCATGAAGATACAGCAACATACGCATAGTGATGCGGCTAAACTCATCTTATATCAAAATAAAGCTTATGAAGTAATCGTTCAAGGAGAAATATATAATGCGCAAAGTATCTATCAATTATTAAAGGAAGCCTATCCTCTGCAGGAGCGTCTGGAAGATATTGTCTTTTTTGCTTATCAACGTTGGGGCGAAGATGCCATGTTGGAATTAGAAGGAGCCTATTCCTTTGTTATCAGTAGTGGCAAAGATGTTTTTGCCGCAAAAGACCCCTTAGGATTATCTCCGTTATTTTATAGTAAGACAAACGATACCATCTGGCTATCCAATCGTATAGATGCTTTGCTAGAAGCCAGTCAACAACCGCGTATCTTGAATAGTCACGGTATTTTAGAGCTATTTTCCTTTGGTCCGAGCTTATCAATGGATAAAACATTATTTGCCAATGTTGCTTCATTGCCCATGGGTTCATTTTTACGCATCCATAATGGGGATATCAAAGTTAAGACATACTATAAGCTACCCACCATCGAGCATCATGATGATATGGAAACGACTACGTTAAAAGTGCATGATCTCTTATGTCATTCTATACAACAACAAATGCATCATTGTAAGGCATCTTTTTTATCTGGTGGTTTAGATAGTAGTATTATTACAGCTGTTTGTGCAAAAGAGAAAGAATGGCATACGTATTCTTTGGATTATGAAGGAAATGCAAAAAATTTTAAAAGCAACATGTATCAGGTTTCCATGGACAACGCCTTTATCAATCAAATGCTAGAACGCTATCCTTGTACACATCATTGGCTGATGCTCAAACAACAAACATTAGCAGATACCCTAGAAGAAAGTATGTTAACCAGAAATCATCCCGGCATGGCGGATGTGGATGCTTCATTGCTTTGGCTGTGTCAGCAGGTTGCCCAAAAGGAAGCTGTCATTCTAAGCGGAGAATGCAGTGATGAAATTTTTGGCGGCTATCCTTGGTTTTATCGTGATGAATTAAAAGATTTGCCAACCTTTCCTTGGTTACGTTCTACCCCACAGCGCATAGAACTGTTAAAGGATGATATAAAACAATTGGGTTATGAGGCTTATATACAACAACAATATGAAGATAGTATTCGTGATATCCGATATCTGGATACTGACAGTGAAGATGATCGACGTGCTCGTCGCCACACACAACTTTGTTTAAAATGGTTCATGCAGACTCTTGTCACACGTCAAGTATGCGAAGGTGATCGTGCCAACTTAACGATTCGTGCTCCTTTTGCAAATGTCGCCTTGCTTGAATACGTATATAATATCCCTTGGCAGATGAAATTCTATCATGGGCAGGAAAAAGGCATCTTGCGAAAAGCCTTTGCAAATGAATTACCTGAAGAAGTATGTTGGCGCAAAAAGAATCCTTTCCCGAAAACACATAATCCGCAATATGCTGATATTGTCGCAAAGATGCTGATGGAACGTTATAAAGACTCTACTTCTGCTTTACATGAGCTTTTAGACGATGCGCATCTAAAAGAATTGATAGCTACGAAAGGGGCTTCTTTTCAACTGCCATGGTATGGACAATTAATGAGTGGTCCACAATTACTTGCCTATCTTTATCAGATTGATTGCTGGATCCGTGATTACAACATTAAGATTGAAAAGTAATCATGCATGATTGTAATTGTGATATTATGAGTTGTGCTTCATCATAACGCAGAAAAAAAGGAGATTGAAATGCTATGCTTCATAAATAGCTTTCAATCTTCTTTATCATGATATAGATAAAAGTGTATTTACGCTGTATCCTTTTTTGTTAACTCTACTGCCTGTATTTCTTGAAAACGCATATGCAACTTATTTGCTGTGATAGACAACAAGCGCATATCCTGATAACACTTATCAAAATCACTTTGCACATTCTGATAACGCTTTGCAAAACGTTCAAACTCCATCTCTAATTTCTGTAGTTCTTTTTGCATTTGTGCCAGATTCTCATTGCGTTCGACACCTAAATAAATTGCTTTGATTGCCGTGATGTATGCCATCAGTGTGGTAGGAGATACCATATACACCTTTTCCTGATAAGAATAGTTCACAACCTCATCACATTGTGCATATAAATACGCAAAAACAGCTTCAGCAGGAAGAAACAAATACGCAAAATCCGCCGTTTCTTGTGGCAAAATATATTTTTGTGCAATTGCTTTAATGTGTTTTTTCACATCATTGACAAATATAGTATGATACTTCTGCTGTTCTTCCTTCGTCTGTGCTGCCATGATACGATTGTAGTTTTCTAAAGGAAATTTTGAATCAATACAAATCATGTGCAGTGGTTCTTTGCCAAACAAAACAGCATCTGCAATTGCTCCATTGCTTAGTTTATACTGTTTTGCATAGCGTGATGTATTCACTCCCATTGCTGTTTCAAGCAATGAATATAGTTCTATTTCACCAAAAATACCACGTGTCTTTTTATCCGTTAAAACACGTTGAATATCGTTGATTGATAACGATAGCTCTTTTAAATTTCGCTGCCCTTCATCCAGCTTCCCCATCTGTTCCATCACCTGCGAAAATACTTTACTTGTATTCTCATAGCCATGTTGCACCGTCGTATTCACATGCTTTTCCATAACATACAAATGTTCGCTAGTTGCCTCCTTCCATTGGGCAAGCTCTCTTTGCATGGATAACTGAAGACGTTGCATTTGTTGCTGCATCGATTGTTGCATCTGAAACAGTGCTTCTTGCTGATGCTTTTCATTTTCCATTAGCACTTCTTTAACACGCAAAGTTTCTTTCGGTGATTGGCGAAAGAGAAAAAAAGCGATACATAAGATCAAAAAAGCACCTAATAAGATACCAAATAAGATTTCCATATTCATCATCCTTTTTTTACGTCTTTTATTATAACAGATATCAGCGTATTTGCGCATGGAAGATGTGTTCACTCATGAGCACGAAGATACATCCGCAATTGCTCACATCGTCGCATTTGTCTTTGTATTGTCCGATAGGCAATCGCTAGTTCTATTTCATCCTTACTGCGAAAAATCACCTGTGTCCTTTTCCCTTTTGCATGATAAGATACTACCTCATTGGCGTGAATCCAGATACAGTCATCCCGCGTAGCGGAAACAGTCGGAAACCAGAGGGTTTCCTTTTTCTCTGACACTAAAATGGGAACCTTTTGGTGAATCTGTAAAATTTTTTTCGCGGCTATTGTACGTCCTTGCAGCGTACTGCCATAAAACAGACAAGCTTCCTCTAGCAAAGATAACACAGGTTTTTTCACAATACAGTACTTCCCATGTTCCTTTAATAACACTGTCATTTCTTTCTTTTGATACATTGCTAACAGCATGTTTTCCCTCCTTTTAACTTATAACATAACATAGCTTTCAAAAGGAATTGGGAAATTATAAATTCTTTGATAGTTTATCAAAAACATCTTTAAAAATTATCGAATATGGTTAAATTTTGATATGTAAAAAAAGAAATCTTGATCCTTCAAAAATCAAGATTTCCTAATGTTTACAATACCTATATGATACGACATCTAGCAACTAGTCGCAGCAGCCTCCATCACAGCCACCGCCACAGCTTGAGCATCCGCTTTGCTGCGCTGCCAACTGCTGTTCATAAACCAAAGTATCAATTACGATACATTCAATTTCTAATTTTACATCCTTAGGCAGACGTGCTACTTGTACACAGCTTCTTGCTGGATATGGTTCTTCTAAGTATGAACCATACACTTCATTCAGCTTATCAAAATCATTTAGATCACTGACAAAAATCGTTGTTTTCACGATATGTTTATAATCAAGTCCCATATCATTTAAAACAGCCTTAATATTCTTCATAACCTGATGTGTCTGTTCTTCAATAGTAGTACCTTCGACTTCACCGGTTTCTGGATTCAAAGGAATTTGTCCTGATAAATAAACGAAATCACCCAACTTTACCGCTGGAGAATAAGGTCCTAATGCTTTTGGAGCCGTTTCTGGCTTAAATGCTTTTAAAAAGATATTCATGCTATGTAACCTCCTAGTCTAGCAATTCATCGTCATCATTTAATGACTTTATCTGTAACTCAAGTCTGGCAGCCATGCCATCCTTGGTATCCAGTACCTTGATCTCAAGATTTTCAAATTCAAGTTCACGACCTTTGCGTACCTTGCGATGCGCATTTAATTCATATATCCAAGCCGCAAAACTTCTGGCCTTGGTGATTGGGGCATCCTGATCATCGACATATTTATCGAAGAAATCGATCAAATTTACTTTCCCATCAATCACGAATGTGTGATGTCCAATTTCCACTACATGATTTGGCAAAGGGTCATATTCATCGTAGATTTCTCCAACCAATTCTTCCAAGACATCTTCCAACGTTACAATACCAACATATACATGGGATGTTTGTGATTCTTCAACGATTGCCATATGCTCTCGTGACTTTTGAATATTTTCTAATACATCCGGCAGTTTTTTACGTTGAGTGACAAAGATTGGTTCCTGCATCATATCTTTTATGACGATTTCCCGCTCTTCTAATAAGGCATCTAAAACATCACGAACGCGTAAGATTCCCACGACCTCTAAGGTCTCATAAGAAATCACCGGTAATCGTGATAATTTATGATCCTTCAGCACCGCTTTTAACTGCTCATAAGTTGCATTATCATACAAGAAGACAACCTGATCTTTCGGCACCATGATATCACGAACATTTTTATCATCAAATTCGATGACACTTTCGATCAATTCACGCTCTTCCTGTTCCAGAACTCCTTCCTGCTCAATCGTTGAAACGATTTCCAGCAGTTCATCTTCCGTAGCTGTAACATTCTCAATGTCCATCTTCTTTTCCCAATGTCCTTCCAAAGATTCAACCACAAAAGAAATCGGGCGAAAGATCGTCACCATTACCGATAATGGTTTCGCAACCAAGAGCACAAAGGATTCTGCCTTTGCCTTTGCTACGATTTTAGGGGCAATTTCGCCAAACACTAAAATCAGAATAGTCATCACAGCCGTTGCCAAAGCAACACCGCTGGTGCCAAAGATATCGGTCAATAATGCTGTAGCCAATGAAGTAGCTAAAATGTTCACTACATTGTTTCCAATTAAGATTGTAGTGATCACCGCTGTAAAGTTCTTAGAAATAGTATAAGCTGTTTTGGCTTTTTTATTGCCGCTTTTCGCCATCTGTTTCAAACGTATCATATTCACACTGGAATATGCAGTTTCCGTAGATGAGAAAATAGCTGATAAAGCAATCAAAGCCACTAATGCAATCATGAGGCATATTCGCGATCCGTCCAAGTATAACCACTCCCTATTGTAATGTCGATTCGCATTTGCTCTTAAGTATAAGAGGTAAGAGGCATGGAACATCCTCTTACTATGGTAACTATTATAGCGTAAATTTAAAAAAATTCAATCACAATGCCTGTTTTCCTTAGGAATTCGCCTATCTTTCTCTTTTATTTTCTTTGCGATAACCACATTTTATCTTTTTATGGTACCGCTAATCTAGAAACATGTTTGCCTTTTTGAAAGGTGAAGAACTTATATAGGGAAAACCATAGTCAAAACGCTATCGTTTCCAGTTTTTCTCAAGGTTATTTCCAGTATAATTCGACATGTGAGGCTCACAATAATGACAGGAGGTAAGTAAAAATGAAAAAATCAAAAAACAGTGAAAGAACACGTTTCGTAGCTGCCCGTCGTAACTCTGATGGAACCTTAAGTGAGTTTAAAGACGAAAATGGCAATGTTTACGATTACGAACAGGCATTAGAGGCTGTTGAACAAGGTATGATTGAAAATGCCCTGCCTTTTACCGGCCGTGATGGTGCACGTCATATCCGTGGCGTCAACGATGGAGACAAATCGACCAACCTACGTAATCTAAAAGAATTCTAAGCAAAAAGAACATATGGCTAACGATTTATGCCGTATGTTCTTTTTCTTCAATGCAAAGATAACTTAACGCATGACGATAATAAAGGATGCGTCGATATAAATGATAAAACAAAACCCCTGTTATCAAAATACTACCTACAAGGAGAAAAGCTCCCAACATTCGTATATAAAGAATAGCTTGCGCAAGTGAAGATGCCCGAAGTCCCAACATGACACACCCAAACATGACGCAGATTTCCATGATTAGTACCAACAAAGTGATGCCGGTTATTTTTTTTCGTTCTAAAATGGGAAAACCTATTATCAGCATGAGAAGTACTAGTATTTCTAACGGTTGCACACAGGATAACATGCATCCTAGAATGCGCAGAATGGACATATTGGCAAGCGATATTAATTCTAGGACTAGCCTGGAAAGATACGTATAAGATAGCATGGGATCATCCAACATAGCATAAAGTGCATCATACGATTGCAAAGATAACAACCGCACACTGATATACACATAAGGTAATACTAAAAGCAACAGCAAACAAAGGAGTATAAGAAAAAACAGATGATATCGTTTTTTTCTTGTATCCACAAAATGATCCAGCCATTCCATTACTGACTCAGCCAGTCCTCTCCCTTAATAACCTCCACCGGGCTTAATCCTGGATAATCCAGCTGACGCAACACTTCATATATGATAATGGCGGCACAGTTGCTTAAATTAAGGCTTCGCGCATTGGCCACCATAGGCAGTCGCATACAATGATCCAATTGTTTGGCTAAAATCGCTTTTGGAATTCCTGTACTCTCCTTACCTAATACTAAATAAATATCGCCTTCACATTGTGTAAAATCAATCTGGCTAGGCGCCTGTTTGCCATAACGGGTCATATAATAATAGTTATTACTAGGATTCTGTTTCGTGAAGTCGTCCCAATTTTCATATAAGCGATAATCCAATTCCTTCATATAATCCATGCCTGCTCTGCGTAAATGGGCTTCATCCAAAGAAAAGCCAAGGGGCTGTATCAGGTGAAGTTTGGTATTGGTAGCCATACAGGTGCGCATCATATTCCCAGTGTTCTGCGGAATTTCCGGTTCATATAAAACTAAGTGCAGCATATTAATTATCTCCTTCCAGATAAGCAAGCAATTGTGCTAAAGCACGGCCGCGATGAGAAACGGCATTCTTTTTTTCTTCAGATACATTCGCCAATGTTGTCTGATATGGTGGATAATAAAAAATCGGATCGTAGCCAAAACCTTTTGCCCCTTCCATATGATCAGCCACCAAACCTTCAACGATCCCGGTAAATACTTGCTCTTTCCCATCTTCATCAACATAGGCAATCGCACAGACAAATTGACAGCCTTTATCTGCAACATGTTTACATTGATCAATAATATATTGATTCTTAACATCATAAGAAGTATCCCTTCCCATGAAACGGGCACTGTAAACACCTGGTTCTCCATGCATGGCATTCACAGCCAGACCACTGTCATCGGCAATTACAGCAATGTGGTATTGCTCATAGATGGCTTTTGCTTTTATCAAAGCATTTTCCTGAAAGGTCGTCCCGGTTTCTTCAATATCAATAGGCTCGTTAAGATCCAACAAACTTTTGATGTGATACCCCAATGGCTCTAACATCGCCTTAAATTCTTCGACTTTATGAGCGTTGCTTGTCGCAATCATCATTTCTTTCATATCTTTCAGCTCCTTTATATAAGTAAGTTCTTTATTCATAAACCAACGTCTTGGCAAGGTTTGTCGCGCATTGTACAAGATCAGTTGATAGCCAAACTGTCCATGATCATAACCAACATCAACTAAGCCATAACAAAATAATTCCTTTTGATTTGCGATACCTTTACAAAAGGCAAAGGATAAGAGGTTTTTCTTTTCTTCTTGCGTGATCCAACAATCTGTAAAGCGATGTGGTTTCTGTTTAAAGCGTTTATAATAAGATCGTAGCAAGACAGCATCAACCGCTTGTTTGGACTGTTGTAAAATTGGATAAAAACAGGAAAACAGTTCATGTGGCTGATAAGGATGCGATAGTTTTTGATATTGTTCACCTAATGCCATGAATAAATCAAAAGGATTTTGATACCAGCCTAGCTCTAAGATTGCTTGTATACTATCTTTGGCGATGCCGCTATTCCAAAACTTTTCTACAGCTTCGCCACAGGCATGCAACTGTTTCAATTCTTTTGTACTCAGCCATGAAGTAGCCACAACATCATAAGGTGCTGTTGTTTGGGCCTGTAATCCATAAGAAGAACTTTCCTTTTTTAACTTGGTACCCTTTAACAACTTTAAGATGCCCAACTGTACCTCGCTTGCCTGTAAGGCAAACAACATATTAAAACTTTGTCGAAAGGTTGGCAAATCTTCATAAGGCAAGCCGGCAATCAAGTCCACATGCAGAATACAGCCGGCTTCACGCATTCGTTTAATGACTTGATGCAAACGTTCATTGTTTTGGATACGTCCTACGCTCTGTAAAGTTTTCGCATGAAACGATTGGACACCGATTTCAAAGCGAAATCTTGTTACATCTGCTTCTTTGGTGAAAAATTCCAATAACTCTTCACTTAATGTTTCTGCAACCACTTCAAATTGAAAAATCTGATTCTTACAATTTTGATTGATATAACGTGCAATACGCAAAGCTCGTTTAGGATCGGCATTAAAGGTACGATCTAAAAGCTTAACCTGCTTGACATCACTATTGGCGATTTGTTTAAGAATCTCCATAACATAGTCGATTGAAAACATACGGACACAACGATCCGCAGAGCTTAAACAATAGCTACAGCCATAGGGGCAACCACGACTCGTTTCCAAATAGAAATAACGATTTGCCATCTGCTGGCTATCCATAGCTAAAAAATATGGATTCGCTAATGTTTCCAACCACGACAATGCAACGCGTTGATAGTTTTTATTGGGAAATGCCTTTGTATAAATTCCCTCTACCTCATGAGGACTTTCTTCTTCCAGCATTGCTATATATTCCCAGACGCTTTTTTCACCTTCTCCGATGCTGATGGCATCTACGCCTTGCTCAAGCAAATCATAAGACTCATAACTCACTTCTGGACCGCCAACAAGAATATGCAAGTCAGGCTTTGTTTCCTTTAATAATCGTATGACAGCTTTGATGATTTCGATATTCCAAATATAACAGCTGAAACAGACGACTTCCACCTGCATAGATAAAATATCTTGTACAATGTGTAACGGATCATCCTTGATGACATATTCTTTTAAAAGCACATCCTCGCGATGTTCACATGCCACATACAGCCATCGCAATGCCAAATTTTTATGTATATATTTTGCATTACAGGTTGTAAGCAATGTTTTTTTCACATATCCACCTTCTTCGTCTACTTATTTTAACAAATTTCACGTAAATATGCTATGATTATACAGGTGATTCCTGTGAAAGATAATAATTTCCTCGACGCATTGTTTTTTGACCCTGATTTACAACTCAAAGACATGCAGAAAGGCTTAACAAATAAAAACTACCTGTTAACATTGGATGGTGAAGAATATGTTTTACGTATCCCTTTTGCCGATGCCGCAAACATTGTTGACCGCCATCATGAAACACTTGCTTTACAAGCATTAAAAGATAGTGACATTGATGTAGATACCATATATTATGATGAAGTCAGTGGCTATAAAGTTACCCGTTATTTAAAAGATGTGGTAACCTATGAAGAATGCATATATGAGGATAAGATAGAACGTGTGGCCGCCCTAATGAAACGATTTCATGGATTGCACACCACCATTGGTGTTTCCTTTGACCCCATTGGACGTTATGTACAATATGCTCGTCACGTTAAACACCAGCCCTTTGCATTTCCTATGTTAAATGATCTCATTAAAGAGCTGCAGCACATGAAACGTACGCAGGTGTTATGTCATAATGATTGGGTAAGTGGCAACATTCTTTTTACGCCCGCTAAAACTTATCTCATCGATTATGAATATGCCGCTGATAACGACCCTTTATTTGATGTCATGTCCTTTTTAAGTGAAAATAACATCCAAGATGAAACGTTGCGCGAACGCTTTTATGCTGTTTATTTTGATACCATGGACGATCAGCTGCGTAAGGATTTGTTATGCTTTGAAGCATTTGAAGATGTGTTATGGTGTCATTGGGCCTTAATGATGTTTGAAAGTCGTCAAGATCCTGTTTATATGCACATAGCAAAAGCTAAAGCACAAGGCTATAATAACGTTATTAACAAATGGAAAGCTTATCAATAAAAAAAAGCCATTCTACTGTTTACTTTACTGTAAACGTATATAGATGGCTTTTTCTATTGCTATAGAACATTTAGTCTTACGATAAGCATTCATGCTGTTTATAAAAAGTTATCGCACACTGTCTCCTTCTTGAAGGTAAAACATATTCTTTTGTTGAGGTATCGCTTTTTTTTCAATCAGCGCTTGTACTGCCGCAAAAACATCCTGTGCAAATACGTGATAATCATATACCACACTGGTCATGACTGGACTCATGATACGCGTAAGGTCCTGACCGCCAAAGCTAACCACAGAAACATTCTGAGGAACGCTAATATGATATTCTTGCACATACTTAGCAAAAGGAATCGCCAAAGCATCATCCTGCAAAATCAATAAATCGAGTTGTTCGGCAAATAATTCCTTAATTCTGGCATAAGTATCCAAATAGCTGCCATCACTGATCTTAACCGCAAAATCGTGTGGTTGCTTCACTTCACGATAAGCCTCTTTTATACCTTCCATATGTAAGTTGGCCAACTGTACATTACTACCCAGGTAGCGAATCATCAAATGCTGCTTCTGCATCAGATACTTGCCTAACACTTCAGCAGCCTGTGTTTCAGGGATAGTAACACTAGTAATTCCTTCCCCTTTCGCACACAAATAAATGATTGGAATCGCCGTTGTTCGCATCTGTTTTTGAATAAATTCAACACTGGAACAGCTCATTACAAGAATCGCATCCATATTATTGACGATACAGGAAGTTAAATACGTTTCTTCCAGATCTTCCCGATTCTGTGTGAAATATACCTGCAGCAGACATCCCTGTGTATATAGCTCCTTACAGATCGCATCAAGTATCTCACGTGTTCTAGGCAACATCACCTGATCACACAATAAGGCGATACGATAGCCTCTGTTAACAGTGCTCTGTTTTTTTAGGACGCGTTTTTTCTTTTCTATTTTTACTTCTTCTTCGACTGCTTTCTTCATAGCTTTTGCGACATAGCCCGTTTCTTCGATGGCTTTAGCAATGCGAAGCGCAATATCCTCTTTGACGTTTTCATCTTTTAAATAACGGGATACAGTAGCTTTTGATACTTCAGCAAGAGCTGCCACATCCGCAAGAGTAGCTTTTTTCATCATCTTTTCCTCACTTCATTTCTATTGGTATTTTACCTTACTTTTCTTGAATTGACAAGGTTTCCAACAGCTGCTCCAAAATATCAGCAACGCCATCTTCCTCATTTGTATAACGGCTGATATAAGCAGCTGCCTTTTGGATGTAGCTATGTCCGTTCTTCATCGCAATACTGTTGGGAAATTCTTCAATCATACTAAGATCATTCAAGGAATCCCCAATGACCAAAACATCCTCTTTCGCAATGCCTTTTTCCTTACAAAAAGCCGCAAGTGCAATGCCTTTTTGGGCTGTTTTTTGCGTCACTTCAATATTATCTTCTATCGAATTGGTCACATGCAACGCCTCACATGCCTGTAATTCACTGCGTGCTTTTTCTAAATTCTGCAATAAACCGCCAAAAGCTTCCATCTTATATACAGGTATCTCTTCGCTCAAAAATGCAGAAATATCCTTTACTTCTCTGGCATAGCGACAAAACCCTGATTCATCCTTCATTTTCATAGCAATCCCCTCATCCAATCCCTGCTGTTGTAAATGCTCTAAAAAAGCTTTTACACAACGTTTTTCATCAGAGGTGATCGTTCCTATACCGGTAAACATATGATAGCAAATATCATACTTTTGAAAAATGGCATCTACCAAGCGGATATGCTCCTTTTTCATCGTTACTTCATAGAGTGCTTTCCCCTTTGCATCCGTAATCAAAGCCCCATTCAGCAGCAAATACTCACAATCTGGCAATACGTGTTCAAACATAGGAATAACACTTTGTGCCATTCTTCCGGTTGCCACCATAAATTGAATGCCTTGTTCTGCTAATTTGGGCAATACTGCTTTACTTTTATCCGATAAGCCATGGTTGCCATCTAATAAGGTGCCATCTAAATCACAGGCAATTAATTTCATCATTTCTACCTACTTTCTTACTGGATATAGTGTATCATTAATATCCTGGTTTCGCCAATCTTTCATGCAAATTAATTGCTCCACTTCTTATTTATCGCGTATAATAAAACTATGAGATGAGAAAGGATGTATGATGATGTTAGAAATTGGAACTACGGCCATTGATTTTACCCTGCCGGATGAACAAGGCAATTTGATCAGTCTTCATTCCTTTAAAGGAAAAAAAATTGTATTATACTTTTATCCAAAAGATAATACCCCTGGATGCAGCAAGCAAGCCTGCGCCTTTAAAGCTGCTTATGATGTTTATAAAAGAAACGATATTATTGTTATCGGAATCAGTAAGGATTCTTCACGCTCGCATTTACGTTTTAAAGAGAAATACGATTTGCCTTTCATTTTATTATCCGATGAGGAACATAAAGTCATTGAAGCATATGATGTCTGGAAAGAGAAAAAACTATATGGTAAAACCTATATGGGCATTACGCGCAGTACCTATGTAATTGATGAAGAAGGCACGATCATCAAAACCTTTGAAAAAGCAAATCCTGCAACAAATGCACAGGATATCCTAGAGTATCTAGCGCAATTATCAAATGAGCAATAACCAACAAAAATAAGACTAACAAACAAAAAAAGAGGTCATAACCACATCTTCGATTTATGGTTATATCCTCTTTTTTATGAAAAGCGAACAAGAATCACATCACCTTCTATGTTTTCTATTTCTTTCACCATGATCTGAATCTGTTCACATTTAAAAAACCACGGCAGCATCTTTTTAACAAATGGCTGCAAAGGCTGAACAAACAACGAATGAATCTCATAGGTACAAGGGTCAAAGCCAAGATCTACAACAAGTCCAACTAAAGAACCATCTGCTATGTTAATGACCTGTTTATTGCATATATCACTAAAGCGCATTTTCTCACCTACCATCAGTATATGAGAAATAACGATTTTGGTGCCTAGATTTCAAATTCTTTTTTAAGTAAGGCAATCGCATTTTTTTCTAGACGCGATACCTGTGCCTGCGAAATACCCAATTCATTGGCGATTTCTGTTTGTGTCTTATCCTGATAATAGCGTTTCTGAATAATATCCTTTTCTTTACCCTTCAAGTTTCGCATGCTTTTTTTTAATGTCATATAATTCGATAAACGCTCAATTTCGTCCTTGTCATCCTTAATCTGATCCAATAGATACAGCTCATCACCATCCGAATTATAAACAGGTTCAAATATCGATACGACACTTTGCGTAGAATCTAATGCGTCAACAACATCCTTTTCTTTGACCTGTAGTTGTTCAGCCAGCCAATGAATCGTTGGCTCTTTTTGATGTTCATGGATATACTCTTCTTTTAAGCGAAAAACTTTATAGGCCAAATCCTTTAAATGCCGTGATACCCGAATTACTTGATTGTCACGCAGATAGCGTTTGATCTCTCCCATGATCATAGGGACTGCATAAGTGGAAAAACGTACTTCATGTTTTAAATCAAAGTTATCAATGGATTTCACCAGTCCAATACAGCCAACCTGAAATAAATCATCCATATTCTCACAACGATTTGAAAAACGCTGAACGATGGACAACACCAACTTTAAATTTCCCTGTATCAAATCCTCTTTTGCCTGTTCATCCCCACTTTGATACTTTTTAAATAATTCTTTCATCTCCTCGTTGCTTAATACTTTTAAATCAGCCGTATGAATACCACTGATTACTACTTTATAACGACTCATGTAACTTCCACCTTCCTGCTTAAATGACTATACAAGAAGTGTTCCCTTGCCAAGATTTGCTTATGCCAGAATCCTACTGTAAGTAATTGGAAACAGAAAAGACTTGACAATCAAAAAAAAGAGATAGCATGAGGTCCGTGAGGTTTATGCAAAAATGCGTTATACATGCTGCACAGATTGTTAGAAATGTAACAGCACAACGTACGTCATCATAACCAGCAAGTAACAAAGCAGCATCGCTTATGAAAAAGGGGTTTGGGGTGAAGTAGTCGTTTCGTTATGTGCTATTCATCAGCCAAAGATTCTGTACTGCTTCACGCTAATATGGGGATTTATCATAAAAAAATGAGATATTTTATAGTCATAAAGATGAATGTAAGATAGTAAATGAATTCAAGCAAACCGTAAAAGAAGATATTGAGTAGTATACGTATAGAATAATAAAAAAGATTAACCTCTGTACAATACAGAAATTAATCTGGATATCTAAATTATCGTAGGGATAAGCGATACCTCTAAATTATCATAGGGTTTCGTAAAAGGTTGGCTCTAAATTA
>NZ_CAXUBY010000017.1:32174-63710 GCF_964249515.1 Eubacterium sp. 3_1_31 | reverse complement strand
CTTTTACTAGCACTTGTTTTTGTCATGCTTTTTCAATCTTTTTCAAAAATGCTTGACTTCTTAATAGTTAGCTCCTTGATTTTAATATTCCATAATCAAATCAAAAAACAACAATACCACCATCACATATGTAATGCATTATATCGGAAAGACTTGCTAGGATTATTTGATAATCTAGAGAATATGATACCATAGAATGGTTCTATCTTAAACATAAAAGAATCAAGAAACATATCGAAAACGATAACACTATAAACTTTATAAAAAAACTATTGAACAGATAACACTTAACATTCATCAAGCAATCAAAACCCACAAAGACTTTTTCAATTAGATAGAGGTCATGGCTGGCATACTTGTAGCCGTTCAAATTATGCAAAAACAAATGGAAGTTAAGCTAAAACTAAGAATTTTCTATTTATTATCAACGATTTCTCAAGTAATTGATAGATTCTTCTTTTTACTTATGGTTTTATTAATATATATCGTTTTCCATTAAAGTTTTTGATATGAAAGAGGAAACACGATTATCCACAGGAAAGAGAATTTATTATAAATTCGATATACAATCGCATAGGAGGAAACAAGTTTTCGACTTCTTATCGCCGTATGTAAGAAACTGCATACGACGGTGCATAGTATATAAAATATGCTTTAATTGGAACTAACCTGCAGGATTAACTTAATGTTTATTAACTACCTATGCATATTCAGATACTGTGAAACAGATTTGTTTAATAAGCAAATCTGTTTTTTATTACTTTTGACATATCCAAACGCTTGTAGCACAAGAAAAAAAGGCAACATTTGCCTTTTATAAAATCATAAATCCCAGGTCGTTTATAACCTTTCTTGCGACGGCCACCATGTCACTGTTTCCCATGACAACCACACATTGTTTTTCGATATTCACTTCATAATCCACCCGCGTTTCCGCAAGTGCTGCATCAATGCGTTTAGCACTTTCTTCACTATTCAGATTTTTTACCAGCAGGATATTTTTCAACTCGCTCACCTCTATATCGTATTATAGCATATTTCATAAAAAGATATGCTATATTTTGCGCCGTTCAGAAATATTTAAGAAATCGTGATAATTGAATTAGGCATCTATGACCGTACCCTGACTACCAGAGAAGGTTCCCTTAAGATAAATACGAATACCATGTTCTTTTGCATACTCTACACTGCGATCATGCAATACGCGTGACTTCATATTGAGCATTTCATCATAAGTCAATTTATCATATTTTATCGCATAGCTGTTTAGCTTGGGATCATTGTCGTAGACACCATCTACATCGGTATAAATATCCACTTCTTTCAGATCCAGCATATCGGCAAACAGCACAGCACTGTAATCACTGCCTCCACGTCCCAATGTTGTAATATGTCCTTGTGGAGTCATAGAGATAAAGCCACCTACGACTACTACATCATAGTTAGCAAGTGCTTGCTTAACCTTTGTGCCATCCAAACGTAAAACTTTAGCATAATCATAATGATCATCACTGAAAATTCCTGCTTCAAAAAAAGAAAGGGCATGCGCATGAATCCCCATATCTAATAATTCGCTGCACACCTTTAGCGTGGATAGCTGCTCTCCCATGGAAACAAGTCTTGCTTTTTCTTCTTTACTGAGATATTCGCTCCCAAGACTTAATAAAGTATCCGTTGCGTACGCATCCGGATAACGGCCCATGGCAGATACCACCAGCACGATTTTATGTGTCTTCTGATATTCTAAAATATGGCGGTATACATATTTGCGTGTGGCCTCACTGCGCAGGGATGTTCCACCAAATTTCATTACTTTCAGATTCATAACTACCCCTCGCATTCCTTATACCATATGTCACAGCATAAAGATTTGCATGGTCATGTGCCTACTTTAGAAAAGGATGATACAAATAGAAGTCCTGTCTTAAAACGAACAAGCTTTCTTATCACAGAAAAGATTTTTCGTATTCCATTGAAATAAAGTGTCCTAGCCAATATCATAAAGTTTTAAACCAACATAAAAAGGAAGCAGCATTTAGTACACGAAAGAGTCATGACTTTTCTACTTCCTTCCAGGTATCGTTTTCAGCTTTTTACTTTAAGACTTTTACAAAACGTTCTGTTATCTGTTTCGGACGCGTAATAGCACCGCCTACAACCGCACTGTGAACGCCAGCTTCATAAACGGCTGCAAGGTCTTCCGGTGTATTGATCTTGCCTTCAGCTAAAATTGGGGTGTGCAATTCAGCTACTAGTTTTTTCAATAAAGGAATATTTGGCCCATCCACTAAAACAGAATACGGAGTGTAGCCACATAACGTTGTGGATACGCAGTCAAAGCCAATTTTTTCAGCATTGACACATTCTTCAAAGGTTGAACAATCCGCCATAGCCAGTACTCCGTTTTCATGAATATAGGCAACTAGATCTTCCAGTTTTTCTCCATTTGGACGATCACGCAATGTCGCATCCAATGCGATCATCTCACACTTCGTTTCCAACAATTCATCAATTTCCTTTTTTGTCGGTGTAATGTAAATATCGCTGTCCGGATAATTACGTTTTACGATGCCAATAACAGGAAGATCAACTGTTTTCTTTATCTCCATGATATCTTCCTTACTTTGTGCACGAATACCGACAGCACCTCCCTGTTTTGCTGCCAGCGCCATCCTTCCCATAATGAAAGAAGAATGCAGTGGTTCATCAGGCAACGCCTGACAAGATACTACTAAACCGCCTTTAATTTTTTCCAGCATAATTAAAACCTGTCCTTTCTCTTATTACAGTTTCATTATACTTCAAAATTCTTTTTTCGTCTTCCTTTTTTCTACGAGATTATCGAATTCTCATAAAAATTTTTTGCCGTTTTTTTAAGCCATGTAAACAGGCAATTTCTAACTGTCTTTTCTTTCAATGTCCTATACTTTATCAAGACATGCAAACATGCATGCGGTATATCCTGATAAATTAAAAAACACTTTCTGAATAACGTTTGCTAAACTTATTTCTATCCATAGCACACTTCTTTTATGGTATAGCTTTTATGATACTGACATAAATGTTTTAAGACCAAGTAAAAGAAGTAGGAAAGCAACTACCGGAACTGGTATCGTACAAATGAGAAATAATACAAATTTTCTCTTTACTTCCTCTGCATTTTCTTATTTGTAAAACTAGAAATGGAAAAGAAATAAAAATAACCCCCCAATTTATTCATTCGTAATCTCCTAAATTTGTATAATTTGCCATGTGAAATAAAGCATATGTATCACACCTCATAACATGTGTTTTAAAATAGCCTTTTTCAGCATGTTTTTCTATAATGTCTCTTGTTATTTCTAGAACCCTCACTGAATCAGTATCCTCACTGAATCAACGGCAAGTGCCTTATCGCTTATTCTTTCTATTTTGTAAAGTCTTTGTAGCAATGCCGATAACTTCATTCATCCACCTTTTTTATTAAAACATGATTACATGTTGTATTTAATCCTACAAACTGACTTCTGTTTTCTGTTCTGCCAAAACTTTCGTCTTTTCTACCAATTTGTGATACACCGGTTTCATATCTTCTTCTCTTACCCAAGTATCAATTTCTTCTACAGGTATCCATCGAACACCACTATTTTCATCCGCTTTGATGTGTAAATTTTCGGTTTCATCTGCCACACAGGCATAAGTCACATTAAGATGTACATGCGAACTAACAAACTTACCACGTTTTTTATGGGGCGGTACAGGTAGAATATCAATAGCCATAATATGTTCACTTAAAGGTGTAAGCTTAGTTAACCCCGTTTCTTCCATTCCTTCTTTTAAAGCGACATGCAAAGTATCTTCATCCCCATCACAATGGCCGCCGCACCATCCCCAGGAATCATAGATATTATGATAAATCATCAATACCTTGCTCATATCCTGATTCACGATCCAGGGAGAGCTTGTCATATGAGCCATTAAATTTTCTCGGTAAAATATATCATCAAACATCGTCAGATAAGTCATCAATAATTCTTTATCTGCTTCTTCCTGTTCGTTATAAGGATCAAATCCTTTCACTTCCTCTAATAATGTCTTCATTCTTGCGTCCTCCACCATGTATATAAAGCATCTTTATATGCCTTAAAAGCAGTTGGTATCGCATATTGCTGTTCCAACGCTTGCTGTGTACACCATAAGCCATCCAATTTTTCCTTTACCTCTAGTAAATATCCTTGCATATGCCATTCCACATGTGAGAATATATGTTTTGCCGAGCGCAGTTTGATGATTTTATGTATACGTTCATGACCGAGAAAAGCCATAACTTCTTCCTCTTCTCGCTCCCCATCTAACGTGATGAATTCATAAAGCCCTGCTAACAGTCTATCCTCAGCGCGTTGCTGCAGCAGCACTTCCTTTTGATGGACAACGACTAAAATCGTTTTCTTCTCAATCCGCCGTGCTTTCTTTTTCTCTTTTATGGGCAGGCGCTGTGCCTGATGGCTTTGATAACCGATACAGTCTTCTGCTAATGGGCAAATATTACAGCGAGGCATGGCGTTGGGCACACAAATCAATGCACCGATTTCCATCAATGCCTGTGTAAAGGCATCACATCGCTCTATAGGAATATACTCTTTTATAATATTTTGAAACTTTTTCTTTGTACGTTCTTTTAAGATATCATCTTCACTGACAAGAAGGCGGGAAAATACACGCAATACATTTCCATCAACCGCTGGATATGGAAGATGAAAAGCGATACTGGCAATCGCTCCGGCAGTATAATCTCCGATACCGGGCAGTTGTTTTAATAATTCATAGGAATTAGGCAATGAACCGGCATAGTGTTTCACACAGTATTGTGCGCATTTTTTCATATTCTTTACGCGATTGTAATATCCCAGCCCCTCCCAGAGCTTATGTAATTCATCATCATCGGCATTTGCTAGTGCATGCACATCAGGCAATGCATTTACAAAGCGTTCAAAATATGGTTTTACTGCCTCGACACGTGTCTGCTGCAGCATGATTTCACTTACCCACACTCGATAAGGCGTAGGTTCACTCCGCCATGGCAATATGCGTGCATTGGCATCATACCATTCCAATAATGCTTGTACCAAATGTTGTTTATCATGTTTTTCTTTCATGGTTGTATTATAACATTTCTTCATGAAATCACAAAGAAAAAGACCCCTTCTTGATAAAGCAGCATTCTTTTGCTGTCATCTGAATAAGGCGTCTTTTTCTTTTATAGCTATTGTATATAATCGTAGTTCATATAAAACAAAGATCTTGCAATTTTAAAACCAGTTCTTGCAGTAAATGAATAACCCGGTATTCACCTTGCATGTTTTTCTATCTTGTTTCCATGCCATTTAGTGCCTTGCGCAAACGCATGATCTGCTCACTCTTTTACCATAAATACCTGTCCTTATGGTGTACAGATAATCACTTGATCTTATAGGAAATAATTTTCCGGACGTAAACGACATGGTGAACCATAGCTGGAACAAGCATGTGGATCAGCGTACCAACCAACGCCAAAGCTTAAATCCCCACTATTGTTAAACTTATTCAAAGCATCACTCAAACTCATATTTCCAACGCGAATCATTTCCACATGACAGTGTGGCCCGGTACTATTGCCACTGTTTCCTGTATAAGCAATCGTCTGCCCCTGGGCAACCGCAGTTCCGCTAGATACAGCAGTACCTGAGAGATGATAAAAGGAGAAAGCATAAACCACACCATCAACTCTGGTCAGCATGGTTAAGTTATTTCCTGCGGTAGCCGGCACTCCACAATAACTGCCAAAATTATCACCGGATGGAGATGGACAACCACCATATGTCCAAATAACGATACCACTGGCAGGGGCAACAACACGCAAGCCCTGTGCTTGATATGTTCCAAAATCCATTCCTCTATGTACACTGCCATCCGCATATGCCCATGTACCAGCTGAATAATGCCAATTCCCCTGAATTGGTGTGATAAATCCTGTACTTGGTTTTACGCCGTTTCCGTTCCCATTTCCATTATTGCCTTGATTATTATCTTGGGAGTCCCCGTTATGGTCGTTAGAACCATCATTTTTATCCTTATCCGGTTTATCGCTTGTTTCATCATCAAATTGTGCAGCCAAAGAAGTATCTACCTTTGGGATACTCATCTGCGCCATCTGCGTCTTGATTTTCTGATCCAGCAGTTGCTCTTCCTGTTTACGATATGCGCTCATTAATTTTTCATTAACTTCCTTTATGGCTTCCGCTTTTTCCTTCTGGTCCTTTAATCCTTGCTCCTGCACTTTCAGCAATTCCTTTTGCTGTTGGACTACTTCTTTATCTTCCTTCAATTTCGCTTTTTCTTTATTTAATGTTTTGATCTGATCAGATTCATAGGAATTCAGCTGTCCAAGAATCTCTGAACGACGCAGTAAATCAGCAAAGCTGTCTGCCCCCATCAAAAAGTCTATAAAGTTATTACTGCCAATATAAGGCTGCATCTCAATCAGGCGTTCACGCATCATCTTGTCACGTTCTTGAATATCTTCCGTTTTTTCTTTAATTTTCACATTCATCTTGGCAATGGATGCTTCCGTTTTAGCAATGGCGTTTTCCACACTGGCCATTTCCGCATTGATCTTGGCAACCTGTTTATGATTGCTTCGTAGCTTCTCTCCAATGGATTCCATGCTTCCTTTCACATTACTCAGCTGTTTTTTAATACCATCAATCTCTGAGGATAGATTTTTACTTTTCTGCTGCAAATATTCTTTATAAGCAATACATTCTTGCTGCGTTGCTTTATCGGTAATATATGCACATTTTTTATTCATTTCCGCTTCACGGCCTGCAAAACTTTCCGCCTCTAGGGGACAAGAAGCCATTACGACCATGAACAGACATGCAACAATCATTAAAATTTTTCTCTTCATATCAAATCCTCCTCTTTTTATCACGAAGTAAATGTTAAGGTCGATAAGCATTTAATTTATATCAGCATCGATAACATACGATCATTCATTACGTAAGCATATTTCTGTCAAATAAGCATGTAGGCAAATACGTGATGGAGTTATAAATAAACAAATCAAATAAAGATTTGCTATTTACTTTTATCATATTAACATGAAAATATCTTCACGTATGTTTAACGTTTCCAACGCAGATAACGGCTTGTAGAGAAGAAGCTTCCAAATAAGCCAACTCCCATGCCGATAAGCAAAAGAATCCCTGCAACCTGTAAGCTCAACGGCTCACTTGGCTGTAAATGAAACATCTCACTCATCATTCTGCCATCAAGCATTAAATAGACATAATGATATCCTACTACAGTTACGATGGCTGGCACGATTGCTCCTGCCAAACCGATTAAAATACCCTCTAGCATCATAGGAAAGCGAATGCACCAGTTACTGGCACCGACAAATCGCATAATGGCAATTTCTGACTTTCTTGTATAAATAGACATTTTAATCTTATTCGCGATTAAAAACATTGCTACCAAAGTTAGAAAGATAATAAACAGAAAACTGCCGGTACGCATTGAAGAAAAAGTTTGTATCATGGCATCTGTCTCTTCACCGCCATAACTCGCTTTTACGATACCTTTCATATCATGAATCTGTGCATTGAGCTGCTTGACATTATTCGCATCTTTCACCTCAATAATAAATGCATCTAGAATAGGATTGGTCTTTCCTTCATACATGCTGAACAGACTGTCATTGCTTTCATATTCTTTTTTATAAGCTGCTAATTCTTCATCACCACTGGATAGTTTCACACTTGTTACATGTGGAAGCTTTTCAATCTTTTTCTGTAACGTGGTTTTCTCCTGATCCGTCACGACATTATCAATCGTCGCACGAATTGTCAAAGCATCTTCAATGTGATATGTGATATTGGACAAATTACTTGTCAGCAATAAAAAGACGGCAATCAGCAGCAACGTGATAGTCATCGAAAAAGCTGCGGACATGGCCAGTCCAAAATGTCTTGTTATATTTTTACATGCGGTTTTTATATGGAATTTAATATATCGGTATAGTTTTTTCATAGTTTCATCTCTTTGTAAAGTTAACTTGCACTTATATGATAACGTACCATAGAAAAATTGTAAAGAAAAAGCGCTGTGCATGAAATAATTGGATATAAAAAAGGTGAGACGTTGTTTGTACTTTAAGGGAAAGGAAGTTTTCACAAGTAGGATGCTACATTTTACAAATAGCATTGCATACAAGCGTAACAAAACAATTTTTAATGCTATCTAATTTCTTCATTCAGATAAAACATCCTATACTTCTAAAACCACCATATAAGTGTTTTATCCAATACAAAGCTAACATAAGAGTTCCCTAATGAATCCGTGAATCCCATCAACAACGATCTATCTAATCACTTCCCCATGTAAGTACATAAACTTTTCTTTGTTTCAATCAACGCAGCTCTTCTCCTTAAATAAAAAAAGGCGTCCTATAAGACGCCAAGTCGTTTAATAGCCCATCTGCATCAATTTACGAAGACAATAACTTTCCTTCTGATAGCAACCGGCATCATGATAAAGATTTGCTAAATCTTCTAATAAAAAGCGATATAACTCACAGGTATCCATTTGATTCTTTTCCAATTGCTGAATGAGTTCTACCAAATAAGGTAAAACACTTGTCCCCTGCGCCATATGATACACATAAGTCAATAGCTGCTGCAATAAAGCATTGGTGTCTTGTTTTAAACGTTGTTTTAGCCATAAATATGCTTTTTCCATCTCATTTTCTTTTACACTGGCATAGGATATTAAAAAATAAAGATATTGCGGCTGATGATGTATCGTTATAGCCTTCTCACCTAATTGTATGACACTGTGATAATCTCTTACCATAAAGCGATTCATCACTAATTCATAATATGTTCGCTCAATAACGGCCGTATTCTTATACTGCTTTGCAAGCTTTAACGTATCCATTAGACGCTGCAAGGCAACATCATATTCCTTCATACGATTATAGCAGGCAGCTAAAGCACATTGCGTAGCCAACAGACGATTGATATTCCATTTCTTTTCTAATAACTCATATGCTTTTTTATAATATTCAATCGCTAATACGATTTCTCTTCGATAGTAATACAAACGTCCATACATACTGTATAAGATTTCACGATGTTCTAATACCGATAAGCCATCCGCAAAGCATAAAGTATGCAAAGATTCTTCTAACTGTCCTGACAACATTTGATAATATCCTTTATATGAATAATAAATAAATTGATGACGTGGTTCTAGAACGTCAATAAAATAACTGCATTGTTTTAATAGGCTTTGATACTTTTCTACAGCACCTTCATGAATAGCCACATACATCAGATGAATCAATAGATATTGCGGATATAAGATGGAATGTTCAAAATGTAAGGCTTCGATCTTTTGCATAAGCATCTGTTGCTCATCCTTTCGCATATAAATCAATGCAATAAAGGATTCTTCCAACAATTCCCGATACTTTTCCTGATGTTGAAATAAAGCTATAAAATCAATGTTCAGATAGTCGCAAATGCGCTTAATTGTATTCGGATGTGCTTCACTTTTTCCTTGTTCAATACTATGCAGCTGCATGCGGGTAAGGTTACAAGAAAGACAAAGTGCGCCTGCATCTTTATGCTGTTGTTCTCGCTTAAAACGCAGATACGCTCCTATATATTCCATTTGCATATGCTTATTCCAACATCATGAATGGATAACCTGATTGATATACGATATTTATTTTCATACTGCTCTCCTACTTCTATACGATTCGTAATGATCCACATCTCTTGCTCATGTAAAAGCATGTAAACAGGACCGTAATAACGATAATTTTTCTCTGCTTCTATTCAGGTGTCATCCCCCTTATCTTCTAACCAAGATAGCCCACATCTCGTATATTGCACGCGTGTATAACAGATATATCACAGATGATTCAAGTTTGCAAGGAAAAAGTGTGAGCTGTTTATCTACTGCCCACACTCCTGTATAATTGTTTGTTTTCAATAAACAGATTACTTTAAAGCCGCGCTGGAAGTAAAGAAGGTTTTGTAACCAAGCGTCACAAAGATGACAACCGTAATAGCCGTACAGCCAAGGATGGCCAACATGATACCAATCTGATATTTAATAGCCGTGAGTGGGAAAGTTCCTGATAACATTTGTCCTGTCATCATTCCCGGTAAAGATACGATTCCCATCGTCATCATGTTATTCATGGTTGGCAAGATAGCACTGTCAAAGGCGTCATTGACCTCATCAAACGTTGCCACCTTACACGTTGCCCCTAACATCAGACTGTTTTCAATACGCTCGCGATGATCTCGCATATTGGCGCACAGACGGTTTGCCCCAAGGGCAATCCCTGTCATACTATTGCCAATGATCATACCACTGATCGGTATGAAGTATTGTGGATTAAACCAAGGTTCTACCTGTAACACCAATAGCATAAAGACCACTGCCGTCACCAAATAACCGATGATCATGGAAAGAGCAACTAAGCGTTTTAATTCTTTTGACATGGAGTATTTTACGCGCTTTAATGCATTATAAACGGCAAAGCCTAACATGATGGCAAGCATACTTAATGTCAGCCACCAGCTGGGATGTTTGAATACATACAATAAGACAAATCCCATCAAGGTCAATTGAATAGTCATTCGTGTGGTCGCAATCAAAATCATCTTTTCGCGACGAATGCCTCTTGCCTTGAAAATAACCAACAAAACAAGCACAAACACATAGGCGATGGCTAAATTTAAAATAGAAAGATCCATAACTGTATTATTCATATACATACCCCCTACAGCCACCTTGGGCAAGTTCCAATAAACCATGAGGATAACGCTGTGCAATCTCAGCACTATGTGTCACCATAACCAGTTGCTTGTCATGTTCCTTCACAAAGGTTACTAAATTATCTATAACAAAGCTTTCTGTTTCCTTATCCAATGCACTGCTAGGCTCATCTGCCAAATATACATCGGCATCCATTAAAAGAACACGTGCTAAACATAGACGTTGTTTTTCTCCGCCTGACAGCTTTTCACAAGTATCACTGAGTTCCTTATGTAAACCGACCTTATCTAAATAAGCACGCAAACGATTTTCATCAGCAAGCGGCTGTTCACTCAACCTTAATCCGATTTGCAAATTATCTGCAATTGTACCCGGATATAAAATAGGCGTCTGTCCCAACATGATGATCTTACGACGTAGTTTGATAGGATGCATTTCCTTGATATCTACACCATTAAAATAAATGCTTCCTTCCTCTGCCTCATTCAGGCGGTTCAGCATTCTTAATAGTGTTGTTTTTCCACTTCCGCTGGGGCCAATCAGACATGTGATCTGACGATCAATCATCAGATGATCAATCTGTAAAATATGTTTAAATTTAAGCTTTTTGATTTCAAACATAATACCACTTTCTTTTCTTAAGGATAGCATAATTTTCCATATGCTTCCAATAGTATGCAAAATGTTTCGTACTTACTTTACAAACATATGGAGCAATTTAATCTAAAGATATCGGATGGATAATTTTTGCGCTATATTGAGAAAATAGGTATTGCGATTCATCACTTCATGATAGATAAAGAAAGTACGATAGCGAACAGGAAATGCTTCTAGAAACCTTACATTTTATTGGTATTTTTCATTCTTAAAATAAAGAATTAACATTTATATTGCTGTTACTATTGCGAAAATTAACGTTTTTCTAATAGCTATGACCGCTTGCTTTATTATACTTCTACTCATGTAATAGAAAAGAAATGCTATTTTGCGAACAGCACTTCCCTTCCTTCTGCATGTATTTGACTGTGTACAAAAACTAACAATTGCCTTTATAGACATAAGTCAGATATTGCTTAGCTCCTTGAAGTAAGTGTTCTAGCAGCTGGATATCCGTAGGAGCATCCAATTGATGATAGTGTGGAAAATAGCGTGTGATATGTAGTGGTATATTTGCATCAATTTGGGCCAGCCATTCACATTGTTTCAGCATATCTGCGATTGCATCATTACGCCGGGGAACGATAAGCGAAGTTATTTCCACATGCGTATGGGCTGCAGCACAGCGAATCGTTTCTTTCACCTGTTCCAAATTGCCGGCTAATTCCTCATAGATGTTATCTTGAAATCCTTTCAGATCAATATTCATTGCGTCAACATAGGGCAATAGCGCTAATAATTTGGTTGTTTCGATCATGCCATTACTGACAATGACAACTGCTAGATCTTTAGCTTTTGCTGCAACTGCGCAATCAAAAACATATTCATAGGAAATCAAAGGTTCATTATATGTAAAGGCAATACCAATGTTTCCATCTTTTCGTTTCGCACAAGCCAATTCAACAAGGGTGGCAGGTGAAATGGTATGATATGGTATCGTCTCGCTCATACTGATTTCATGATTTTGACAGAATGGGCAGCGCATATTACAGCCATAGCTGCCTATGGATAAGATATTAGAGCCGGGATGAAACCTTTGCAACGGTTTCTTTTCGATGGGATCTAAAGCCAATGAGGTAATCTTTCCATAGTTTTCACAAATTATTTTACCGTGTTTGACGATACGAGCTCGACAGAATCCGCGTTGTCCTTCCTTCAGTACACAATGATGAAAACAAAGATCACAAACGACATTCTTCATGACGTATCACCTCAAAGCGCTCTAAGGTGTAAGAAGCGTTTTCATCAATTCCTGCCTTATGTAAAGCAATTGCTACCTGTTGTTGTATCGTATCCACACCTTCCAGATCAGGTAACAACACGCCTTGATGATAGGCATCACTTACAATGATGCCATAACGTTTCACATCCAATTGGGCAAAGGATGTAATCTGCTCTGGCTCACATAATACATCCACATGATACACAAGGTGTGCAAGTTCTTCTTTTTGTACAGGAGGAAACCGCGGATCACGACTGCCGGCCGCAATCGCATTGGATATAATTTCCTGTGCGATATGTTCTTTTGTTGCTTGCAGCGTACCGATGCATCCACGTAGCTGTCCTTTTTCTTGTATGCTCACAAATACTGCCGCATGCTGTTGGCAAAGCGTTTTATCTTCTACCTCATCGTCTCTTAATATACGTCCTTCTTTGACATAGGTTTCCAGTGCCTTACGAGCCAGAGCTACATAGGGATCTTGCATTTTCATCCGAATAATTGCCGTTGCATAGCCTACCCCAAATGCTCCTTCATAAGATAAAAATTGACAATGCTCATATTGATGCTGAACTGCCCCCAACATCATCTGAAAAGCAGGTAGACCACATTGAGCACTTTTTTCACAAATATCATTAGGTAAAGTGGTAATATCGTTCAAAGCATCTGCTTTTAAAAGTTTTACAAAGGCCTCATCAAAGGCAGGCCCTTCTTTGGTATAGCCATAAGGTCCATCTTTCTTGAGCTTATGTGACAGATCGCCACTGGCTATGAGCACTACATCCTTCCCACAGGATGTTGCGGCTTTATATATGCATTCTCCAAATTGTATATGCGTATCTCTATCCAAACCGGATACAGCAATACGGACGATTTGAAAATCACGATATGCTTGTTCTATAAAGTAAAGTGGTACCATCGTACCATGATCTAATACAGGTTCCTGATTCCCCAGGGTACCAGCCGGCAAATGAGCCTTTTGGGCCAGGGAACAAAGGGCATTGATGAAATCCACATCATAATGTTCATGAAATTGCACCTGTTCACAGCCAAATGCACGCATATCACCATACGCTTGTTCTCCATCGGAAATATGAATATAATCCATATAGGCCGGTGCATGCGGTGAGCATATCACGATTGTTTGTGGACGAATACGGGCGATATCTTTTGCAATCGTTTCATAGCCTTGCCTTGTGAGACTGATTTTTTCTTCCTCTTTCTTTCCTATTTCGGGAAGCAGAATGGGTGGATGTGGCACGATATAAGCAGCTTTCAACATAAAAATCACCTTTCTTTTTAACAACTTATCGTTGTTTTTGATACACTCATTATACCACTATCTAAGAATTAACTTATAATAGTTTATTGTTTTAAGATTCGGATCCAGAGGATGATCAATATCTTTCCAATTGCCTATTTTTCATATTCTTTAGCATTCCCATTAGGTAATGTTCATCCTGATTACGTGATAGAAACATTCACATCCATTCTCGCTATTACGCTAAGGCTTTCATCTTGTGCTCATTACGCAAAACATACACCCCTCTTATGCGAAAGACATGCTTTACCAAAGTTGATTTTCATGCGTATGTTAGATACAATAGTCAAAGAATGTTACAAGAGAACGCATTCGTAAAAGACATCTAAATTTTATGAATGAATGTATTGAACAAGTTAAGAGATATTGCATTGGAAAGAACTTGCTAAGTTAATGAACTTAATTTCGGCCAGCATAAAGCCGAAAACAAACGCAAAGGAGAATGCCCTATGATTTTATATTTTTCAGGTACAGGAAATAGTGAATATGTAGCAAAACGAATAAGTAAAATGATTCAAGATGAGGTAATGAATCTTTTTGATAAATGTAAAGAAAAGGACAATGCAAAAGTAACCTCACAACGCCCATGGGTCATTGTTGTCCCAACATATGCATGGAGAATACCACGTATTGTCCATACGTGGATCAGGGAAACAAAGTTCACAGGAAATAAGAATATTTATTTTGTAATGACCTGTGGTGATAGTATCGGTAACGCAGGGAAATATCTTAAAAGATTGTGTGCTGAAAAGAACATGAATTACTATGGCTGCATCAAGATCATCATGCCGGAAAACTATATCGCATTATTTACTACCCCAACAAAAGATAAAGCTTTGCAAATCATTGATCAGGCGGAAAGTATCATCGATCATACGGCTCTTACTATTAAAAAAGGAATGCCGTTGCCACATACAACAATATCTTTCATGGATAGAATAAAGAGTGGAATTGTAAATTATCTGTTTTATCCTGTTATGGTCCATGCAAAAAAATTTTATGCGAGTGATCATTGCATATCTTGTGGTCAATGTGTTAACGTATGCCCACTTAACAATATTCAATTGAAAAAGGGAAAACCGGTATGGGGAAAGCACTGTACGCATTGCATGGCATGTATCAATCGTTGTCCTAAAGAAGCGATTGAATATGGTAAACATAGCCTTGGATTACCGCGATATACTTGTGACAAAGATGTATAATGGTATCCATCCATATCCTATATAATGCTATACCCCCTATGCATAAAGCATAGGGGGTTCTTTCGGTATTCTTTATCGGTATTCTTTACTTACATTCATTTATTATAAATTCTGCAGCATGATGTTACAGCCATCCACAACACTGTGCAGCGCATTTTCAGCAACATATACCGGAATCATCAACTCATTGCGCATCAAGGTATCCAGATTTCTCAACAAGGCACCTCCACCTGTCAGCACCAATCCATGCTGAACAATATCAGATGCCAATTCTGGAGGAGTAACCTCAAGAATGGTCTTTGTGGCATGTACAATTTCTTGAAGGCTACCACGAATATAGCTTTCTACTTCATTGCTATTGATTTCTATAGCATGAGGAAGTCCAGTTTCCACATCACGTCCACTCACGGAAATGGTTTCCGCATCTTTTACGACCATCGCATTTCCGATCTTCTGTTTGATTTCTTCTGCTGTTTGTTCACCGATATACATCTTACGTTTTGATCGAACATTTTCAATGATATCCTGAGTAATACGATTTCCGGCTGTTTTGATTGATGTTGAACATACAATATCACCCAAAGACAATACGGCGATATCACTTGTTCCTCCCCCAATATCTAGTACCATATTACCACTTGCTTTACCAATATCTAAACCAGCTCCCACAGCCGCAACCTTTGGTTCCTCTTCTAAATAAACTTTCTTTGCTCCTGCACGATATGCACAATCACGAATCGCATTCTTTTCAACGGATGTTATCTTAGTCGGATGACAAATCAAAATAATGTTCTTTTTAAACATTCCTTTTAATTCACATTTCTTAAGAAAATAATTTAACATCATATCCGTTGCTTCAAAATCAGCGACCACCCCATCCTTCAATGGGCGAATACAAAGCATATTCTTAGGTGTACGTCCCAACATCTCTCTGGCATCTAATCCTGCCGCAATACATTTCTTGCTAGAGGCATCTACCGTTATGACAGATGGTTCATCTACGATGACACCCTTATTGTCTAAACAAATCAACAGATTGGTTGTCCCCAAGTCGATTCCAATTTTTCTTACCATTCCTTTACCCTTCCTTCATTTTGTATATGCACAACCTTAATTTTCCAATATTAATATACTACATACCTTATGAAAAAGCAAAATAACCTTATAAAATTACCGGTTTTCTTTTTCTGTTTTATGATGAAGGTACAAATTTACCAAAAAAGGTGGATCCGCCATGTTTATAACATAGTCAAAACCACCTGCTGAACACAATCCTTTTATTTATCATCCATCGTATAGGGCAAGATCTTATCACTGTCTAAAAGCTTTTCAAATTCACCCAAAGGCATTGGACGATAATAATAAAAGCCTTGTATATAGTCACAGCCTTCTGCTTCTACAAACCGTGCATATTCTTTTGTTTCCACACCTTCAGCCAAGACCTTGATTCCCTTGATTTTCGCAATGTCGATGATATTATGGATGACCCGTTTTCGCTGTTCACTCAACATGCCCTGAAAAAACAAACGATCTAGCTTAATAATATCAATGGCAGCATTCATTAACAAATCAAAGGAAGAAAAACCATTACCGAAATCATCTAAGGTACAAGTGAATCCTTCACTGCGGAAAATATCAATTATATCTTGTACCTGATCTTTTTTCTCAAAATGAATATCTTCGGTAAATTCAAATTCAATCAGATCTTTCGGTAAAGAATATTGGCGAAACGTCCCTAGATAATCTTGTAGAAAATCACCATCAAAAACGGTTAAATTGGTCACATTAAAACTGATTGGCACTACTGCCTTATGTTTCTTTATGCGCTGCTGAAGGAAAGCACACATCTTATCAAAGTGCTGTAAATCAATCATATATAAATCGCCATTTTTGGTAAAGGTAGACATAAATTCATTTAAGGGAACCATCGTCCCATCCTCTAATATCCACCGCATCAACAGCTCACCGCCACAGATTTTGTGTGTCTGCAGTTCTACCTTAGGTTGAATATAAATCTGAAACTGGTTAAGAAAGCGCGCCTGAGTAAGCTTTGTCGATAAGCGATAGGTCTTTAAATATTCTTGCACGACATCTTGCTGCGCCAATTCATAGCTGAAGGTCCGTCTGTCGTGATGTAATTGTTTTCGCGCAATGCCTGCCAATGTCTGTAACTTCGCAAAAGGTGGACATTCCTCATGCAATAAATATATGCCAAAAGAGGTATATAGATTTTTATGTAATCCTTCTATTCCATTTTCAAATACAGCATCTATGATATCCATCAGAAAAGAATCCAAGACATGCGTCTCATGATTATGTTCAACAAAGAAATCAAAGGTATCTGCATATCGTCTTGCGACATAGCCACGTCCTTTTAACTGTGTTTCTAAAAGCTGTTGCATACTGACTAATACATGATCACCAAAGGCACAACCATATTCGATGTTAATATAGCGAAATTGTTTGATATTCATTTCCACAAAAGCATATTCTTTTTCATCCTTCTGAATGATGGTTTCATAAATATGTTCTAACCATTCATTGGTATGCGAAACATGCCTTAGTTTATCTTTGTTTTTCATGACCATTACCCCTACTGTATGCTATCTATTATATACCATAATGTCACATGACAGTAATTTTTTTGATTCTTAATGAAAAAGAGCAGTTATTTATACGTAGCTGCCCTTAATACTTCTAAAAAAGGTTACAAAGACATGGAAATCTATCTTATCAATCTAATTCAAACTGTCCGGTATATAATTGATAATAACGTCCTTTTTGTTTTAATAGTTCTTCATGACTTCCACGTTCGATAATTTCTCCATGATCTAAGACCATGATGGCATCGGCATTGCGAACCGTAGATAAACGGTGGGCAATCACAAAGACGGTACGATTTTGCATTAATTTATCCATTCCTTGTTCAATCAGTTTTTCCGTACGTGTATCAATAGAGCTAGTTGCTTCATCTAAGATCAGAACTGGAGGATTAGCGATTGCTGCTCTGGCAATCGCAAGCAATTGACGCTGTCCTTGTGATAAGTTTGCTCCATCTCCACTCAGCATCGTATGATATCCATCAGGAAGACGCTTAATAAAAGAATGAGCATTTGCCAGTTTTGCTGCCTCAATAATCTGATCCATGGTAGCATGTAGATTTCCATAGCGAATATTATCCGCAATCGTACCCGTAAACAGATGCGTATCCTGTAATACGATGGACATCGAACGACGTAAATCATCTTTGGCAATGAGCTTTACATCTATCCCATCATAGGTGATACTGCCACTTTCGATATCATAGAAGCGGTTGATCAAATTGGTGATGGTTGTCTTGCCGGCTCCGGTACTGCCCACAAAGGCAATTTTCTGTCCGGGTTTGGCATATAGGTTAATGTCTTTTAAGATCGTTACCCCTGGTTCATAGGCAAAAACAACATCATGGAAACGGACATCACCACGCAGCAATACAAGTTCAATTTCACCATCATGTGGATGTCGCCATGCCCAATGTCCTGTATATTCCTGACATTCCTGCATACTGCCATCGGCTAACAGACGGACCCGTGTAAGGGTTACTTCTCCATTATCTACCTCTTCACATTCTTCCATCATATCAAAAATACGCTCAGCACCTGCCATTGCGGCTAACATAAAGTTTAACTGTTGCGTGAATTGGTTGATTGGCAAAGCTGTTTGACGTACATATACCAAATATGCGGATAATGCCCCAAGGCCAAGATTTCCAGCGATTGCGAAGAAACCTCCAATACATGCGACAATTGCGTAGTTGAAATATGACAATGACACAACCGTTGGTATAGTTCTTCCAGAATAAGTCAGTGCTTCGGTAGCTGCACTGCGCAATGCTTCATTACGGCGTTCAAATTCTTCAAAGTTTGGTTCTTCATGATTAAATACTTTAACGACCTTAACACCATCAACCATTTCCTCGATAAACCCATTTAATTTTCCCATCGCTGCTTGCTGATGCGAAAAATAATACTTAGACTTTTTACTGTAATACTGAATCAGCAAATACATAATAATCATAAAAATCATAACAATACATGAAAGCTGCCAGTTTAAAATAAAGATGGCAATCAATGTACCGATTATCATGGTAAAGCTTTGGATAAGATTATCAAAGCAGTTATTCATTGCATCCTGTACCGTATCCAAATCGTTTGTAAAATGGCTCATAATATCCCCATGCGTATTTGAATCAAAGAAGCGTAATGGTAATTTCTGCATTTTCGCAAATAAATCCTGACGGATTTCCATAACGATCTTTTGTGAGGTATGCGTCATCAGCTGTTTGTAAATAGCCGTACATACAGCACCGCTGCCATACATCAAAGCCATAAACAGAATGGCCATGATTAAACCATCGTAATCATGAGGAACAATATAATTATCTATGATGGGTTGTAACATATAGGTGCCATATAGATTCGCTCCTGCACTGGCAATTACCAATACCCCAACAAACAACAAAGCAAAGCTATGATTTCCTAAATAATGCAGAAAGGTTTTTAAGGTTTTCCGCATATTTTGGGGTTTCTTTCCCGTAATCTGTTTAGCCATGGAAACCAGCTCCTTCCTGTTGTGAAGTATAAATTTCCTGATAAATGGCATCCTTTGCCAACAACTCTTCATGCGTGCCGATGGCATGAATACCTCCATCCTCTAAGATGATGATCTGATCCGCATGCATTACACTGGTGACCCGTTGCGCAATGATAATTTTTGTTGTGTCTTTTAAAGCTGCTAAGCCTTCTCGAATATGCGCTTCGGTTGCGGTATCCACAGCTGACGTGGAATCATCAAAAATTAAGACTTTAGGATGTTTCAGCAATGCTCTTGCTATGCAAAGACGCTGCTTTTGTCCACCAGATACATTAACACCGCCTTGCCCTAAATCACTTTCATATCCCTTAGGGAAATTAGGTAAGAACTCATTTACACAAGCAACCTCACACGCCCAGTCTAGCTCTTCATCATCCGCCTGCGCATTTCCCCATAACAGATTTTCACGAATCGTTCCGGAAAATAAAGTATTCTTTTGCAATACCATACCAATGGCATCACGTAAATGCTGTAAAGGATATGCTTTCACATTGCGTCCATCAATGGATACGATGCCATCTTCCACATCATATAAACGTGGTATCAACTGTACCAAGGTTGTTTTTGCCGAACCGGTACCTCCCAGAATACCGATGGTAGAACCGGCTGGAATATGCAGATTGATATCACGCAGCACATATTCTTCAGCATCTTTCTTATATTTGAAATACACATGAGAAAAATCAATCGTTCCATGTTCAATATAAGCATCAGCTCCTGCTTCATCATGGATATCCAATGGTTCATCCAGCACTTCAATAATACGTTCACAGCTGGCAAGTGATCGTGTCAACATCAAAAAGACATTGGAAATCATCATCAAAGAATTCAGTATCTGTAAAACATAACTTAAAAACCCGGTCAATTCCCCGACTTTCATCGTACCAACGAAAATCATATTTCCCCCAAACCAGAGAATACATAAAATGGTCGTATACATAACCACCTGAAACAATGGCAGATTCCATACAGAAGTCCGGAATGCTTTTTCACTTGCATAGCGTAATTGCTCATTGACCTTTTGGAATTTGGCCTTCTCATACGTGCCTCGCACATAGGATTTCACCACACGTATGGCAATCAGATTCTCTTGAACGATGGTATTTACCTTGTCGATGGATGCCTGCATCAAACGATATAAAGGACCTACCTTATGAATGATCAGAAATAAACCAAGGCCCAATATCGGGATTGCTATCAAGAATACGATGGCTAGATCTTTATTAATCGTAAAGGTTAAAATTAAAGCTGTCAGCAACATGACCGGTGAGCGAACAAAGGGCCGTATTCCATTGGAAATGGCTGTCTGCAAAATGGTAACATCACTAGTTAAACGGGTTATCAAAGAACTTGTAGAAAAATGGTCGGTATTCGCAAAAGAAAATTCCTGAACTTTCCTAAACTCATCTTTTCGCAATTCTGCTCCAAATCCTTGCCCTGCCGTTGCCGCAAAGCGTGCATACAGCACCCCTAAAATCAGTGCCAGCAATGCACATGCAATCATCTTAGAGCCTTGTAACAAAATATATGTCTTATCTTGATTGGCAACCCCAACATCTATGATATCCGCCATTAATAAAGGAATGACCAACTCAAATACGGTTTCCGCAACCACACAGAAACAGCTTAGCCATAGATATTTGCGATACTTATGCATATAAGGAAACATACGTTTCAGCATAATCTTACCTCCTAATCTAACGTTTTATTGCTAAGATTGTGATACATACGGTTAAGAAACTGTTTAAATTGCTCCTGCTCTTCCTCACTAAAACCTTTCAATGACAATGCTTCCACTTCTTTACAATGGGCATTCCATTCTTGTAAAGCATGCTTGCCCTTTTCGGTAATGCATAATTTCAATGCGCGTTTATTTTTCGCATCAATTGTACGTATCAACATTTTTTTCTCTTCTAACGAAGTTAAAATACGGGAAACTGTAGCACATTCTACATCACACGCTTCGGCAATATCTTTCAGCATGCAATTCTCATTTCCTAAAACATAGCGTAAAACCTTCGGTTGTCCCGGAGAAAGCTCATAACTTTCCATATCTTTGCGAATTTGGTTGCGCTGTGCATGAAAAGTTTTAAATACCATAAGATAAAATGGCGTTTTCATTTCTTCACCCCCAATCATTAGCTTGCTAATTGTTAGCAAGCTAAATATAATACCAGGTACTTATCTTGTCAATATGAAATGCTCATTTTAAACAAAAAAAGTCAGTCTTATTGTGATATGAATACTTCTTAGTAGACAACGTAAATGAAGAAAACGTTGTTTACGAAAGGAGTGATCCTATCATTGTTAACCGACTTTTATAAACTCAAAGCTTTCCATAATTTTTACGATGAATATCGACGACAAGTGAGAAATCATCATCAAATTTAGCTAACAATGCCTCCATATCCTGACAGTGTAGCTTATACTCCATTTCTTCCCCATATAAAGGTAACAATTGATAAAAACGAATGAGTTTTCCGCTGCTTAAGCGCACACACGCCGGTTTCTTTTCGGCTTCTAATGCTTCAATCAGCCCAATCCCCTCAAATTGATTATTATCAGATAGCGTTGCACGATCGGATCCAGCCGCAATGGTATGACCATAACCGATCCATGTATGATAATCTATCGGCATCCGAGCGATTATTTTCAGCCAACGAAGTGGCCAATAATCATTTTCATCATTACTTTCGATGTTCCAATCTGCTGGAAGATAGATTAGCAATTCGGCATTGCGTAATTCATACGCAGCAAATTGCGATGGTACCTCCATATCATGCGCACCCATACCCATGGTGACAAGTTTATAATAAGGATCTGTTTCATTAGGAGCTATTATGGCAATATCCACATGAATATCCGGCGAAAAGATTTCGTGAAAAACATTTTCAAAAGGGCCGAAGGTTTTCTGAATATATGCTTCCAGCTCTTGGATTTCATTTTCTTCATATACTTCCAAAGGAACAAGCTGTTCCTGCTTTGCTTTATGTTTTTTAAAGAATCCCATGATCATACCTCCCATATACATATTATCAGTATAACACGGCTATGAAAAGTGCACAATTTTCTTTCTTAGGGATACTCCTCTTTATCTTCCATAGTAAAAAGATGTACCATGCTCATCTCATGATACATCCAAAGCGAAAGTTGTTATCTGTAAGTTATGTAAGAAGGGTTTACGATTTTAACAATCCGCCTTTAAGATATGGTAATACTATATTGATGTACGCTTGTTTTTTTCGGTGCTAAAGAAGCAATGCCATCTCGTTTACTAAAATCGCCTTCATAACCATAAAAGTCCGTATGACCGATCCATGGCTCCACACATAGGAAGGAAAGCTTTTTTTCCTTATGATATGGTGACCAGATTCCCACATGATCAAAGCCGGTAAAATCAACAGTTATTTTTGTTTGCTTTGTCAGTGAGCGAATATGCAATTTCGTTGATGCAGGATGGATAAATGCCAATGCCTCTTTTTGAAACAGATTTTTGCGTATGAAGAAACGTCGTTCTTCATGAAAGAAAGGTTGTTGTTTCTGTAGCAGCTGCCCACTTTCACATACCTCATAAATATTCATTGTTTCCGGTTTCTCAAATTCTACATAATAATCATCACAGGATTCATTCTCATCTAAAGGAATGCGGAACCCCGGATGTCCGGCATAATTATAATATAGAGTACGTGTATCATCATTAGAAATCGCTGCTGTTACAATGAGCTTATTATCGATCACTTCATAACGCAGACGCACGCGGCATTGATACGGATATTGTTTCATTGTTTCTTGTGTACTGGTGAACAAAAACTCCACATACGATTCTCCCTGCGCAAGAATGGGCAATGTTTCATACCGCAGGATGCCATTAGAACGCATGGAATAGGTTTTTCCATCCAGCTGATAGGATAAATTGTGTAGCTTTCCTATGACAGGAAAGACGACAGGAGCACTGCTGCCCCATATCGCCGCATCTCTTTGCCATAAATATTCCATTTGCTGTGGGATGCTATACAAGGAACGCATTTGTGCACCCAGTTCATCAATTTCTACCCGTAATTGTTTAGAGGCGATGCACACCATGGTTATAAATACACGACCTTTCCGCTTTCACAAGAATCATGTACCGCCTGTGCAATGCGCGTTGCCTGTAAACCATCATAAATAGAAGTTCTAAATGGACGGTCTGATAAAATATCAGCCACAAATTCCTGCATTGGTTCTAAACCAAAGCCACTGGCACTGTCTTGGGTAAAATTCATGAAGATATAATTAGGAATCGACTCTTTCTTATCCGTAAAGCTCTTAACACCACGATAGGATTCATTCTTAAAATATTTCTTTTCAGTTACGACAACAAGCTGTCCATCATTGGATTTAGGAAAAGTCACAGGCAGGATCCAGTTGTTTTCTACCGTCCAGTTGCTGCCATCTTTCATCGTCAAGATTGCCTGTATGTTATCATATGTCTGATAACCTTCCTTTTTCAATACTTCCTTATTGCCGACTGCATATACTTTTTCTACTTCACTGTCTGTTATATAACGAATTAAATCATAACAATGTACCCCTAGAAACCAGGCAGGAGACGATTTATCTGTCCAAGTAAACCACTTTCTAGGTACATCAATGATATCATCCAGCGCCATATAGCCACGGATAAAGGTATCCTCATCTTTTTTGATTTCATCACGGATGGCATTATAGGCAGGATCCCAACGCTTATGAAAATCTACCGAAATCTTAACTCCGTGTTTTTCAGCTAAGGCAATTAATTCTTCACATTCTTTTACACTGGTAGCCAGTGGTTTTTCAATAAACAAATACTTGATTCCGGCTTCCATGGCATCTTTGGCTGGTTCAAAATGATATGGATCCGGTGTTGCGATACTGATTGCATCTAACTGCTCCTGCGCAATCATTTCTTTTACGGTTTTATAACCGGTTATCTGATATTTATCAGCCGTGGCTATTCTGCGTTCTTCATTCAAATCACAAAATACCACACGTTCAACATTTTTATCACAGCAATAGGTATGGATATGATAATTTCCATAAATACCTGCACCTACTACACCAATCGTTAATTTTTTCATTTTTTTAACACTCCTTATAAGGATTCTATCCCAATTGTTTCTTCAAATTTTGCGTCTTCTTTCGCATAATATTTTTCCAAGGCCTTACCACCGAAGATGACTGCTACATCAATGACAATCAAGGCAATAGCGCCAACCACCGGTATTTCCGCTAATAAGGTTGGAATTAAAATAAACAGATTTCCTAAAGCCATCGTAGTTGCCTGCTGATTTTGTGCTACCAGTGTCAGATTTGCATTGTGTGCCAGCTCTGTAAACATAGGGGCAGCCCAACTGGAAATCCATAACACGATTGGAATAAAGATCAAGCTGGATACAATCGTTCTTCTGCGATTTGCGCGATGTACAATCGTCGCAAAGCAAACATAGAAAGCCGCAAACGGTACTTCTCCTAGTGGCAATGTCGTATTTCCCGGTAACACCGCCGCTACGATCATAAAGACAGGAATCATTAAGAAACCAACAGATATTGTCACCGGATGTCCGATGGTAACAGCAGAATCTAAGCCGATATACAATTCACGGTCCGCAAAATGCTTGGTGAAGAATTGCTTTGCTTGATTGGAAATCGGTATTAAACCATTTACCAGCATTTTAACCATCGTTGGGAATAATTCCATCAAGGCTGCTGTTTTAATCGTTACATCGGCAATTCCCTTAAAATCATAGCCGGCTACGATACCAAAGAACATACCCATGATCAATCCCAAATAAATACGTTCTCCAAAGATAGCTCCGATATAATGGCCAATTCCTTTTTTGGTTTCTTCTTCATACTCTTCTTCCATCTTGCGATGTGCTAAGAAAGGAATATGATCATAAACTTTATCTAACAGCAGGAACAAAGGCGCACTAGCTGCCGCAAAGCCATGTGGAATGGCAATTGCTTCAATACCGATGATTTGCTGGGTACGATGCGCCATGATATCCGCAACCTTTAAGCCTAAGATGGCATGAGTGACACCGGCTAAAATAGCTAACCAGAAGCTACCTGTTAAAATCTGTACAAAACCTGCTGTTATGGCAAAGTACCAGAAGTTATATACATCGACATTTACCGTATTGGTAAGCTTTAAGGCAACCATTACGATATTTACGAATATGATAATAACGATCAGTGATGCTCCTAACAACCCACCAAAGCCTACGGCTGCTGCCGGTGAACCACCGACATCGATTGCCGTCAAATTTAGATTTAAGACCTTTACCATCTCATTAATGACTGGGCCTAAAGATTGTGATGTTAGCGTAGATACGATACTGACACCGACCAAGCCAACACCAACCGTTGCCCCGGCACGCAGAGCTTTGGGAAACTTCAAACCAAACAATAAACCAATCAGACACATGAGCATAGGGACAAAGATATAGCTTCCCAGATCTACAATGTAACTGATGACATCCATTACAACTTGCATACGTAACTCCTTTCTATCCTTGCAAGATTTCCAGCATTTTTGCGGTTACTTCATCTTCATTTACACCTGATAAATAAGCACTGCCGGAAAGTACAGGTGAATGATATTTCTTTCTGACACGCATGGTCGTTATAATCAAATCCACGCTGCCATCGTAATTATCAACTTCTGTTAACGTACATTGCATTGTTTGAAAAGCAATGCCTTTTTGTTTTAAGATTGCTTCCACCTTATCTTTTACCATGCTTGAGGTTGCCAAGCCTGCACCACAAGCAATTACGATTTTTTTCATCTCTATATCCTCTTTTCTGCTTCTTAAGCTTGTTGCTGCACATACCCATTCAACATATCACAGATTGCCTGCGAAGAATGTGTTGCCAGCATCTTTTGCAACATCGTTTCTTCTTGAAACAATCCCATTAAGATCTTCAGCATTTCCAACTGTTCATGCGCTTGCCCAACAGCTAACAGAAAGATAATATGGACATTTAGACTTTCTTCCATATCTTCCATGTTGTGAAAACTGACAGCATCTTTCAGAATGCCGATTGCCACATGTGAATCTTTGATACGCTCATCAAACGCATGGGGCATAGCAATCGCCGCACCTTTTGTCTGTAGACCTGTTGGATACTGCTGTTCCCTTTCCAGTACCAGCCCGGCGTAATCATCCTGCACACAACCTTCTTTCCTCAATAGTGTCACAAGTGATGTGATGGCTTCTTTTTGATTAACAGCCTCCAAATCCGTTTTAACCAGTTCTGGAACAAATTGAAATTTCATATATTCTCACCCCATCTTTCTACACCTTAGCTTCATACTGCAGGAAAATGTCATACAACGCTTCTGGTGTTGTACATTCCATCACCTGCTTGACAGTCTGATTGTCACTCACGATATACGCTAACTTTTGCAACATTTGTAAATGTGAGCGAGAATCTGTCGGTGCTAAGATCAGCAGTAGCTTTACCGGCACCTTTTGTTCATCAAAATAAAATGGTTTTTGTGCCAAGACAATCGAAACAGCATTTCTTATTACTCCTTGTTCCGGTCTGGCATGTGGTAGGATAACATAAGGTGAAACAATAAAACTCGTACCAAAGTGTTTTACGTTATCGATGACTGCCTTAAGATATTGTTCCTTTACATCACCGTGAAGAATTAATCTTTGTATCCCTAAGGTTACTGCCTCTTGCCAATCCTTTACCTGTGATACGATTTGTATATTCGCAAGCTGAATACTTTCTTCTTTCACCTTATCCACTCCTTTTTTGTAAGACATGCATCTCTTTACGTTGCCATTATAACAACCATGCAAGATACGAAAAAGTCCAAGCCGACTGAACTTCATTGTGCAATCACTTGGACTCCTTTTTTTATTTTAATACCTTATTGCATATTGGATAATTTCTTTAATCCTTCTAATACAGCTAGCGTATCGTCCATCTTAAGAAGCTGATCTACTAAAGCTGTATCATTTGCCAAACGTATGATATCGCGTAAGAGATGCAAATGTTTATCCTGATCAGGATTGGATAATACAAAGAGAAAATGCACGTTGGCATCATCTTCAAACGTAATGCTTTGTTTATTGATAAGCAGTGATAATCCTAAAGCATTTGCCCCTTGCTCAGGATTGGCATGGGCAATTGCCACACCATTCGCCAATACGATGTAGGGACCATAATCATATAATAAATCAATCATCGCTTGTACATAACTCTTCTTGATGATTGCCCTATGCAACAATGGCTCACTGGCCTTATGGATCGCCTGTTGCCACTCCATTGGTTCATCCAAGATCTGGATGGTCTGCTGTTTTAAAGCATCAAAGATACGCAATTGTTCTTCCTCTTCTACATGTACCAACACATTGCCATTACGCAAATATGCTACGACATCCCGCTGTAATTGAGGCATTTGTGCTTCCTCTACATATTTTCGCAATACATCAAATAACCCATTCACTTGTTTGCGATCCATCGTATAAGATTCATAATTCAACATCATCATCGAGGCGATACGCGATTTATCCTCTTGTGTTAAAATCGTATTTACTCGTATCCAAGGTACTTCACTGGTAAGGGTTATGGTGGATACAATAAAATCCACTTCATCCTCAAACTGCGCTAGATTCGCTGCTGAGGTCGTTGCCACGACATCCACATTGGAATATAAATCTTCAATTTCCCTGCGTAATAGCGTTGAAGTCGAAATACCACTTGGACAAACCACCAATACTTTGATACGGCGATAAAACTTACCGCCTCCTTTACGCAGATGTCCGCCAAAATGCATGGTAATATACACCAATTCACTTTCCATAACGGGGAAAGGAAAAGCTTTTGCCATATCTTGACATATCATGGAAATCATCGCATAAATATCCGCATAATGCTCTTTTACTTCCTGTATCATAGGATTTACTACCTGAATAGATAAACGGTAATAATACATAGATAATTTGAAGTGCAGATAAAGGGAATTGATCAAGCCGTTCTTATCAACCAACTGCAGACATGCCATGCGTTCAAAGGCATCACTCATCCGTTGTGCCAATTCAAACAAACGAATATCATTTTCATCATCCTCTACCTGTAAGGCTTCCCCAGCCTTAGAGCCTAACAGATGTACCGCCAAATACAAGCGTTCATGTACATGAAAATCTTGAAAGTATGTATCAATCAGATTCAATTCCTTTGTTTCCGCTAAATTTTTCAACTCCAATAAAGAGAAATCAAATTCATCATGCGTGTAATGAATGATTCCCAGCAGGCAGGAAATGGATAGTAGATTAGCATTATCAAATTCATTTCCCATTTCAGCTGAGATACGCAATAAGCGCTCATAAAAATCTTCTACTTCCCCCACATTCAGGAAGCTCAAGCTGCGATAATGCACACGATGTAACAACATCTTTAAACTGTATAAAAGAACAGCTCGTTTATGCAATGCCTTACCGGTTATGAAATACCCTTGTTTTAAATCAAATTCTAGCTGTAAATCATAATGAGACAGTTCATGTTTCAGTCCCTTAAGATCATTAAAAACCGAATTGCGTGATATATCCAAGGTTTGTATGATATCTTCTATGTGAATCGGTTTTGTTGGATACATCATCCAACAGATAAGATAAAAAATACGTTCTTTAGGGCGCAGGAAATGATCCTGTTGTTGTTCTAAAAAAGGCTTCAGCTGCAGCTTTTGTGTTTCACTCATCACATAGCCTTTCCCACGTATATTCGAAATAGGTTCCATATGCAGTTGGGCAAATAGTTCATTTACTTTATTGACGATATAATATACACTGCGTCTGCTCATATTTAATTGCTTTTGTAGCATCATCATAGATATCGGCGCATCAGCGTTTAACAGGATTTCCATAAAATCCTTCTGCTTGGGTTCTAAGGATATGGTTAACATCTCACACAGCACCTGCTTTCTGCTGTTTGATGATACAATGTTCAATATGTTTCAATAATTTAATACCACGTTTTTGGGCATCTTTTGCTAATAACGTATCTCTGAAAAAGCGATGTTTCAGCTGATAGGCATCTTTCAGCTGATAATTTTCTTCATAGGTTACGGCAATCGTGCCGGCATCCATCACTTCAATGTCGTAAGATACGATCGTGATATCCATCTGGCTTGTAAAGCTTGCACAGTAACGACGATTGGGAATGCAGTCTAAGATTTTTACAATCACTTCGGCATTCTTCGTGCTGCGCTTAGGCAAGCGTTTGGTATAGGAATATCCTTTTTCTAATATTGCCATGCGCACTTTTTTCTTTGTTTCTTTTTGAATATCTGCACAAATCGATGTCATAATCTCCGCAAAAAAAGCTTCTGCGGACACTTGCAGATGTTGTCTTACTTTCATAATGTATCCTCCTTCAGTATAGAGATGCAAGTTCTATCGGGAGTGTATCAAATTATATAACAAATGAAAGCGGTTGTAAATAATTCATAACCTGTATATTTAAGATAATATTTTATTATTCTATACATAAAATGCGTAAAAAAGGGCTGATTATATCAATCTTGCCCTTATTTTACAATAACTTTAATTGTTTTCTTTAAACCGTGAATCTTCGCATATACATAAGCCGTCCCTTTTTTCATCCCGGTGATCTTTCCGCTGCTGGATACGGTTGCGATTGCCTTATTGCTGGAAGACCAACTTACTTTTCCACCAGGTACTGCTGTAGCTTTCACCGTATAAGATTTCTTCCTATAGATGCTTACGCTTGCCTTACTTACCTTCAATGTCGGATTTTTCACCGTTAGTACACAATTCACCTTTTTCCCAAAAGCGGTTGCGGATATGGTTACTTTACCTGCTTTTTTAAGCTTTACCATACCTTTACTATCCACCGTCGCAATTTTTGTATTACTGCTTTTCCAAGATATTTTCGTACGATAAGAGGTTGTTGCTTTTAAGGTATAACTTTTTCCAGCATAAGCAGTTGCTTTGCTTTTATTTAATGTAATTGTCGGATTTTTCACCGTTACTTTACACTTTACGCTTTTTCCATAAGCATTCGCATAAATATATGCCGTTCCTGCTTTCTTACCAGTGACATCACCAGTGGAACTTACGGTCGCAATTGATGAATTACTGCTCTTCCATGTGACCTTGGTACGATAGGAAGTCGTGGCCTTTAAGGTCGTTGTTTTCCCTTTATAAATTGAACTGCTGCTCTTATTTAACTTTAAAGCCGGCTCTTTTATCGTAAGTTTATATTTCACACTTTTTCCATAAGCATTCGCATAAATATATACCGTTCCTGCTTTTTTACCAGTGACAACACCACTGGAGCTTACGGTCGCAATCGATGGTTTACTGCTCTTCCATGTGACCTTGGTACTATACGAAGTCGTGGCCTTTAAGGTGGTTGTCTTACCGCGATAAAGCGATGTACTTCCTGTTACTTTTAAGGATGGCTCTACCACCTTAATCGTTTTTGTAACACTCTTGCCAAACGCTTTGGCCGTTATCGTTACCGTTCCTGCTTTCTTACCGGTGACAACACCATTAGAACTTACGGTCGCAATCGATGTTTTACTGCTCTTCCATGTGACCTTGGTACTATAGGATGTTGTGGCCTTTAAGGTGGTTGTCTTACCGCGATAAAGCGATGTACTTCCTGTTACTTTTAAGGATGGCTCTACCACCTTA
>NZ_CAXUBY010000017.1:0-32079 GCF_964249515.1 Eubacterium sp. 3_1_31 | reverse complement strand
CCTTAATCGTTTTTGTAACACTCTTGCCAAACGCTTTGGCCGTTATCGTTACCGTTCCTGCTTTCTTACCGGTGACTACACCATTAGAACTTACGGTCGCAATCAATGGATTACTGCTCATCCATGTAATTGTCGTACTATATGCCGGTATTGCTTTTAATGTCGTTGTTTTACCACGATAAATAGAAGAAGTTGTTGCACTGATCTGAATTGGCTCTTTCACCGTGATGGTACATGTAGCTTTACCACCATTAGCACTTGCACTGATTTTCACCGTACCATTTTTTAGTGTCTTAATTGTTCCATTGCTATCTACACTGGCAATCGTAGGATCACTACTTGTCCAAGATACAGGCTTTTTGTTACTGGATGTCGCTGTTAGCTTAGTTGTTTCCCCACGATACATTGTTTTAGAAATGGCTGATAATTTCACCGTTGGCGTCTTTACAAGCACATTTACCGAAGCCGTCTTTCCATTAGCTGTCTTTGCCGTGATGACTGCACTTCCCGATGCCACTGCGGTAATCGTGCCATTGCTGCTTACCTGTGCAACCTTTGGATTGCTGCTTGTCCATGACAATGCATCGTAAGCACCTGTAGGATACACGCTGGCATTGATTTTTTTGGTCAGTCCTGTTTCAAGTGTTGCAGTAGAAGCTGATAATTGAATGCTTGAAGGAAGTATGACATGCATAGCATCATCGGCAAAACTGCTGATATCTACATCATAAGAAATACCATCCACACTGCCTTTCTCCGTATACTGCCATGCCACTTCTCCATCATAATACGTATTTACATAATTCAATTTAGGACCATACTCGGCAATCCATGAAACATAAGGTAAAATCTTTTCCGAATTAAGTTTCGTTTGTGTATAATAACGACCGGAATAAACTTGAACCTTGCCATGATAACCAGCCTCATTCATATGCGCAATAAAGGTGGCAATGATTTCTTCATATGCCGCAATCGTTGATGGAGTATGGTAGGTAACACCATCTTCTGACCATGTTCCAAAGTTTTCAATATCATAAAAAATTGGATAAGCCAGATTGGAAAGATCCTGTCCCTTTAACATTTCAAGCAATCCTTGTGCCTCAGCATATGCAAAATTCGCATCATACGCATAACTGTATAAATAGAAACCATAAGGAATCCCCAGACGATTACATTCTTTTAAGTTTCGCAAGAACTGTTTATCCATCATTTGGTTCCCATAGCCTACACGTAAGATAACACCATCTACATCGGATGCTTTTACCTTCTCCCAATCAATTACTCCTTCCCATTCTGAAACATCTATGATTTTCTTTGCATTTCCGCCATACAATAAAGTGCCATAGCCATCATAGAATTTCCCTTCTTCCCAATAAGGGTCTGCAACACGGGCAGAACGATACAAATTTCCTTTTTCCATCGTATCTCCCATAGCTACATTCTTCATTGTATTTTTACCTTCAGAAACCGGTTGATAGGTTTCGCCCGTAACAATTTCTATACCATCAAAAGTGGATGTTTTTTCCTGTGTCGTATCAGTAGCCGTTTGTGCGGATACGACCGTCATATTACTAATTAACAAGGCTATCGCTAAACATCCCACAAATAATTTTTTCAACTGCATACCCTCCTTCACCTTTTATTAGAAGTATAACACAAAAAAAGGCAAAAAAGCGCATTGAAAGGAAACCTTAAGAAGTTTAAATCAAACAGAAAATTAGGTAATATTGCGCTAGTATATAATTAAAAAAGGCATTCGCTTCTTTTGCTAATGCCTTATGATCATTTATAAAGTATACCTCATGAAAAATCAGTTGAAATAAACAAACTCATCCGCTAATGCATCCACCGTTGTTACATCATCTGCATATAAAATAGGCACATTTCCTTGATATTCTTCATCATACTCAAGTTTCACCTTAGCGCGAACCTTTACCCACTCTTTCGGCAAAAGCGCATTTGAAGATGCATAGTGTACCAATAAGCCGATAAGCGATGTATCATCTGCACAACAAACCATCGCAAAACGGCCAAATACGAAAGCATTAGGAATATCATCTACATGTGTCGAAATGACTTTTCCTTTCAATTCTACAATTTTGCCATCATATTTTTGCGGATGTTCCATGGCGTCCATATACCATAAGCCATAATCATCATCGCGGATTTGTAAAATATCTGCATGCAGATCAAATGGCATATCCTCTTCGCCAAGTTCCGCGATTTCCCCATTTCTCATTTCATAAATAATCTGTGCGCCTTTATTAATAGCCTTGATATTATTCCGCAAATAGAGTTTCTTGGTATCTTCATCACAACGATTAAAAATAATCGTTTCAGAATGCACCAATTGTTCATAAATCATCGAGCGCATATTGTTTAGATACATTTCAAAGGTAGAGGCATCTACGGTAGAAAGAAGTTGAACCAACAACCAGTCATATGGAAAATCTAACGTATCAAGGAAATTGGTCAGATTCCATGTTCCGTTAAATTCAATCATTACACGTTCTGGTTCTATCATGCTATCGCATTTTTTTAAGAATTTATAGGTCAGATCTTCATACTTATCCACAGTGACGATGGCAGTATTGGTCTTTTTCTGAAAATCCTCATCATATTCTTCCATACCTTCTTCACATACCAATAATAGCGTTTTTTCACCCGTATTAAACCCAGGGTCCAGTAAGGTATCTTTGATTAAAGAGGTTTTTCCACTTTCTAAAAAACCGGTAAATAAATATACAGGTACTGTCATAAAGATCTCCTATTCTACATGAAACAGCTGTTTCAGTGCATCTTCATTTAACTTAGAGCCAATGACACAGAATCGTCCGGTATAGGTAGGCGCACCAATACGAATTTCATGTTCTTGAGGTACCATATCAAAATATAGCCATTCCCCTTTATCACTTTCTAACATGCCTTTTGCCCGTAAGATCATTCCATAGGTTTCTTCATCAGCTAATGCGTTTAAGATAGCTGTTAACTCTTCCTGACTGAATTTCTTCACCGTTTCGCTGCCAAAGCTGGTAAAGACATCATCTGCGTGATGGTGATGATGATGTTCATGGTCATGATCGTGGTCGTGTCCACAACTGCAGGTGTGATCATGGTCATGTTCATGATCGTGATGATGATGCTCACCATGTTCGTGATGATGCCCACATTCTGGACAAATTGCACTTTCTTCTAATAATTCTTTCGCCAGATCATCACTTTGTTCCATAGCCTGTAAGATTTCCTTGCCATCAAGTTTTTCCCATGGTGTTGTAATCATATGCGCATGTTCATTCTCATGTCTTAACGCATGAATAACGTCGTGTAGCTTTTCTTCATTTAAGTTTTGCGTACGGCTTAATACAATCGTATTAGCATAAGCAATTTGATTATTGAAGAACTCACCAAAATTTTTCATATACATCTTACACTTCAAAGCATCCGCAACTGTCGTAAAGCTGTTCATCTGCACCTGCATTTCTTCCGCAACGCCGCGCACTGCCTGAATGACATCGGATAGTTTTCCAACGCCACTTGGTTCAATAATAATGCGATCTGGTGTATAGTCTTTAATCACTTTCTTTAATGCTTCGCTGAAGTCACCGACTAATGAACAACAAATGCAGCCGGAATTCATCTCCCGAATTTCCACACCGGCATCCTTTAAAAAGCCGCCATCAATACCGATTTCACCAAACTCATTTTCAATTAAGACGATCTTTTCTTTTCCAAATGCTTCTTGTAACAGTTTCTTTATCAGAGTTGTCTTTCCTGCTCCTAAAAAGCCGGAAATAATATCAATTTTTGTCATAGCTACCTTCCTTTCTATCTTATATACTAGGATTCCCAACATTGGTAAGTATAACACCAGAAAGCCTTTCTGTGAACTACCATTATTGTGATAGATTCATTTGTATCCATTGCACATTTGCTCTTGCAGAAAGGATGTTTATACAATCGTAATAAAAAACCAATGCGATTGCATAGGTTCATTGGCAATTAAAACATCCTTACAATATTAAACAAGAATACTGAGTGATGCATCAAATTTAGTTAGGGTGCAATTCTTAGGCACAATCTTCATCAGATCTTGTTCACGTTGTAATCCTTTAAAATATTCATGTACCGGCAGATATACACCTCCATGAGCTACGATCAAATAATCATGTGTCCTAAGATCTGTGGTAATTTCTTTTAGAAACTCCTGCACACGTTGAAAGAAAGCATCCATTGCTTCTGCATGCGGGCAAGGTAATGCTTGGAAATCCCAAAGGTATGTTGTGATGGTATTCATCTTCTTACCTTCCAAATCACCGAAGCAGCGCTCTTTTAAACGGTCATCATATACGATATCGCACTTTGTGACTTCCTGCAAAATGGCCGCTGTCTGCATGGCCCGCGTTAACGGACTACAAAAAATCTTTTCAATAGATACATCTTTTAGTAACCTGCTCGTATCTTTTGCCTGTTGAATACCGATAGCATTTAAAGGAATATCGCTTCTTCCCTGCAATTTCCCTTGCTGATTCCAATCGGTTTGACCATGTCTTACAAAATATAAACTCATATACATCCTTTCCAGAGAAAAGAGCCCTATGGAAAGGCTCATTCACTTATTTCTTTTATATACATCCCCACATGTTCACTACGATGTGCATCACTGGCAGTTATGATGTCCACACCATGTTGCTTCAAAATGTTAAGGAAAGCAGCATTCGTCCCCATATCCTCATGATGATAGCGATAATAAATACCTGTATTATTTTCCATCTGAACATGGTAGCGTTTTGCTAAAGCAGCAATCCGCTCATATATCGGTGTCATATCCATCGTAGGTGTATAATGGAATAACTTTAACTGGTCGGGATGTCCGATTTGCGTAAATAAACCACTGCATATCATATCTTCCATAATTTCATAATATCGCTGATAAATCGCGTTTGTATCGTATTTATCCCATAATATTTCCCGGGAAAATGCTTCCATATCATACAATAAACCATCAATGGAATGAATGCTTCCAATCAGAAAATCGTAGGGATATTGTTGTAACAAATCTTTTAAAAATGCTTTATCCCTGGGAGCATAACAAACCTCTAAGCCAAATTTTACTTCAATAGGAAGCTGTTTTGACTTCATTTCAGCGATTAAATCAAAGTAGGTTTGTAAAGGCTCTAACTGTTTTTTTTCAAACCATGCTTTTTGTCTGGGATCGGCCTTCTTTAAGGGTTCATACATCGGCGCAAATTCAATAAAGCGATGTGTATGATCCAGTATATGCAAAGTATCTATCCCTTTTGCCACTGCTGCCTCGATAAATTCCATACAGTAATCAGGTGTCAATGGCCCATTTTCTAAATGTGTATGTCCATCAATCATAATGCTCACCCCTTTTTATTTCCATCATTATACTGTTAATAAAAAGAGATTGCAAACCCTTTGTTTAGATCATAAACCCTTCTGGTTTCTTAGGAAATGCAATTAATGGATTCTCATGCATATCATAAACAGTGGCATGATCTTCTTCATGATGATGCAAGACATAGCTTTCTTCCAAAAGCATACCGGCTTGTGCCAATGCCCCTATTAAATCCGTGTAAGCATGCAAATCATGATAAGAGGTACGGATATGTCCTTCCTTATCTTCCAGCATAGAAAGACGAATCTTATTTTCAAATTGACCATTCGCAACCGTAATTAAAAGATCGCCAATACGTCTGGAATAGCGCAGAAAACCATCCGCTGTCTTCTCCTCACAGCGGAAACCAAAATGACACAATTGTGCCAACATATGATCGTGTTTTAATTTCATGAAAAAACTCCTCCAATATTCTTATGATTTACTATATACTATGCAGCCTTTTGCATAGGTTATTCACATCTTATAAAAAATCTTTTGCTATGTTTACTATACAATAGAAATAGTATTCCGACAAGAGGAGTTTCTTGAATTTTAAATGAATTGATGCGTTTTTATTCCATTATCATCAAAAGGATATGCAATTCTCATGACAAACCATAAATGGTTAAGTTGTAGCTTTCTCTTGCAACATGCTCATGATATGATCAAACAACTGTTTACGTAAAATTTTATCACTCATACAGGATATCCGTTTCGTGCTGGCAGCCGAAGCATGCTTACCATATAACATATATAATGGATAGCTTTGAATCGTTTCTTCTAATTGTTTGCTTTGCTTCTCATCGCAACAAGTCATATCCTTCATTTCTGCACAAATGGCGTGACAGCGTTTTTCGAAGTGTGAATCCTCACTGGCATGAAAAGTGATAAGCAATTTTGTACCTTCTTTATGATAAGTGTCATACAAATGCTGAAGTAATGCATGTAGTTTATCTTTTGTTGCATAAGGTAAGGGTAAGATGGAAGCATGGTATTCATATGCAAGTTGCTTTGCTTCTTCATAAAAGTGCCCTTCCTGCAAAAACATAGGAACCACCTGTACCGGTATTGATACATCCTGCAAGAAAGCAAGTAGCTTTCTACAAGAAAATACTGCTGTTCGCTCATCGTTTACCTGCGATAAAATTCGCTTTGAAAGATAAGCATAACCAAAAGCCATGGCTGGCTGATGTAAAGATAGTTCTTGTAGCAGCAACGCGATTTCTTCTTGAGCTTTTTCCCCTGTCACACCATGATACACCAAGACACATGCCCTTTGTTGCAGATAAGCCTTTGCTAAAAATTGTAGCAAAGGTAGCTCCATCGTCATCAACTCCTCTAATAATGCATGCTTTTTCACACCATCTTTGACATGTCGCAAAATGGCTGCGCGCAGCGTCTTTAAAGCTTTAAGATATGGTACATGATGTTGTTTAAGCTGTGCATTAAACGATTCTAAGACCTGTTTTGCATAGCAAGGGGAATTCCCTTTGGTAGTGAAGGCAAGAGCATAATAAGCATCCTCTATATAAGACATGGCATGTACATCACTTTGCGAATCAGCTTCCACATTCATAAATAAGACATTTGCCTGTTGGGCAGCCTGACGCACTTTTCCATTCACCTCAGCATCATTGCTTGCTGCCACCACCAAAAAAGCATCAAGAACATCATCTTGTGTAAATGCACGCTTATGACATTGTGCCAAAGCATACAGTTCCTTTAAGATATCTGATGCAACGATGGTTACCTTAGCACCTTCGCGCAAAAATAATTTTGTTTTTCTTAATGCCACATGGCCGCCTCCGACAATCAATACCTTACGATTTTTCAACTCTAGTTGTACACAAAGGCTCATAGACGTTTGACCTTATCTAACGCAAGTGCTATCTTATCTAGTACATAATCTAATTGTTCTTTGGTATGTGCATCGGATAAGAACATGGCCTCATAAGGAGAAGGCGCAAGTAAGATGCCTTCTTCATACAAGGTATGAAAATATGTGGTAAACATATCCTGCGAGCATGTTTTCACTTCATCATAAGAAGATATTGCTGTATCTGTAAAAAACAGCGTTAGTAAAGAACCGCATTGGTGCACTTGGAAAGGTAATCCTTTTTCCTGTAACAATTTTTCTATACCTGTTTTCAGATAATGTCCCTTATCTGCTAACTCTGTGTATAGGTGTGGATGTGTTTTTAAATAGTCTAATAATAGCGTGCCCAGATGCATTGCCAAAGGATTCCCCGATAATGTACCTGCCTGATAGATAGGACCACATGGAGATACACAAGACATAATTTCCTTTTTTCCTCCATAGGCTCCTACCGGAAGGCCGGCACCTATGATCTTACCGAAGCATGCCATATCCGGAGTAATTCCATAATATTGGGCAGCTCCTCCATATGCCAAACGAAAACCGGTAATGACTTCATCAAAGATCAAAACACTGTGATATTCATCACATAGTGCCCGTAAGCCTTCTAAAAAAGAAGCGTTCGCGCCAACGACTCCCATATTACCGGCAACCGGTTCAATGATGACAGCCGCAATATCATCAGGATATTGTTCCATCACTTCTTTAACGGAAGCCAGATCATTATAACGGCACACCAGTGTATGTTTTACCATATCCTCAGGAACACCGGGACTCGTCGGCGTGCCAAAGGTTAAAGCACCGGAGCCGGATTTCACTAACAGACAATCACTGTGCCCGTGATAACACCCTTCAAACTTAATAATCTTATTGCGCTTGGTATAGCCTCTGGCTACGCGAATGGCAGACATGGTTGCTTCTGTACCCGAATTCACCATACGTACCATATCCATACCACGATACGCATCACAGATAAGTTTTGCCAGATGTTCCTCATCCGGTGTACATAAGCCATAGCTGATTCCCTTGCACATGACCTCTTCCATACCATTTACCAATAAGGGATGATTATGTCCTAAAATCATCGGCCCCCAGGAGCAGATAAAATCTAAATAGGCATTTCCATCAACATCATATAGATACGCACCATCTGCATGATCTACAAACAAGGGTATTTCTTTTACATTCGCAAAAGCTCTCACCGGGGAATTCACACCACCCGGTATATAGCGGCAAGCTTTGGCAAACAAGGCCTCACTCTTTTGATGGTTCATGCTCAGCACTCTCCTTTACGAAGTTGCTTTGCAATATCCAAAGCAAAATAGGTGATGATAATATCTGCACCTGCCCGCTTAAAGGCTAGCATGGTTTCATAAATAACTTCTTCCTTTACTAAGCCTTGCGCTACAGCCAACTTCAACATGCTATATTCTCCACTGACATTATATACACATAAAGGTGTCGCAAACTGTTGCTTGGCCATCTTTACGATATCCAAATAGGCCAAAGCCGGTTTCACCATGATGACATCTGCACCCTCTTCAATATCTGCTGCTATCTCACGCATTGCCTCTTCTTGATTGGCATAATCCATCTGATAGCTGCGGCGATCACCAAAGCTTGGGGCAGAATGTGCAGCTTCGCGAAATGGTCCATAATACGAAGAAGCATACTTGGCACTATACCCCATAATCGCAACTTCTTGATAGCCATGTGCATCCAAACATTCTCGAATAGATGCAATGTGACCATCCATCATATCACTTGGCGCAACCATATCAACACCAGCAGCTGCATAACTTAAGGCAATCTTATTTAAATAGGTTAAGGTTACATCATTATCTACATGACCATCTTCACATAAGATGCCACAGTGTCCATGATCTGTATACTCACACATGCAGACATCCGCAATGACATAAAGCATTGGATATTCTTGTTTAATATAAGCAATCGCTTTCTGGATGATGCCATCTTGTGCATATGCACTGCTGCCACAGGCATCCTTATGTAAAGGAATACCAAACAAGATACAGGATAAAACACCCGTTTCTACCATCTCATCTAAAATCTCATGCAAATGATCCAATGAATAATGATACACACCCGGCATTGCTGGAATTACCTGTTTGACATCTGGCTGTTCCGTCACAAAAAGCGGATAAACAAGCTCCTTTGCTGACAATCTGGTTTCTTTCATCATATCACGGATGACACTGTTTTTTCTTAATCTTCGACCTCGATACATGCTCTAGTCCCTTCCTTTCTTTTCATGGTGTAAAATGGCTTTCACAAATTCTTCCATTTCCGCATGTTTCAATGTCGTAATGGAGGTGAATCCTTCTTTTATCAATGCCTGTTTTGTTCTTTCTCCCATTGCATACACCATTTGCTTACGTTGCTTTGTCTGCTTTGCATATTGCTGAACACTAAAAGGACACGTCATTAAAACGCCATCATAATCCTCATCTTGTATTGAATGGGGCAGCTCTTCTATCGTATATAAAGGCACATAACTTACCTTACATTGTGTTTCTAATGTCTTTTGCAAATACGTATTTCCATTTACAGCTTTTGGCAGTAGGATATGATCCTGTTTTTGAACAGATGCTGTTAAAAGCTCTGCCATATGTTTACTGTCATGAATGTTTGGCATCAGATCGGCACATAAGCCATATTGTGCCAAAGCCTTTTTGGTTCCTTTTCCCATGACACAAAGTTTACACTGATAAAGAATACGACTGTCAAAACCTGCCTCCTGCAGCTGTTTCATGAGGATATGCACCACCTGCGCACTAGTAAACACGACATGGGTAAAAGATTGGAATGCTTCTTTTGTCCATGTATGTGCTATCGCTTTACAATACCCACATTGTACTTCCTCGCACCATGCTCCTTGCTCGCGTAATAGCTTTGCTGCTTGATGTTCTTCTTTCTGTACCTTGACTAGCAGATAGCGCTTTTGAAATAATGGTTTTTGTTCATAGAAACAAAGCTTTTCTCTTAGTTTAACTACCTCACCAATCACAATGATGGCAGGAGAAGATAAGGTATCAATGTCTTTTTGATGCAGTTCTGCCAATGTGGTCGTTAACACCTTTTGGCTAGGCATACTGACATGCGAACATATGGCCATTGGCGTAGCCTTCTCCATACCACATGCCAATAATTTTTCCACAAGCTGCATGGCTGAGCGCAAGCCCATCAAAAAAATCAGCGTATCCTTTGTTTTGGCTAGCTCCGCAAAGTTTAAATCGGCAAGGACATCTTTTTGTGAATGTGCGGTATATACGCGAAACCCATTGGTATATCCTCGATGAGTAACCGGAATCCCGGCATATGCCAAACCACCGATAGCAGAAGAAATACCGCAAACAACCTCAAAAGCAATACCTGCCTGTGCTAATGCCAGACCTTCTTCTGCCCCTCTGCCAAATACATAAGGATCTCCGCCTTTTAGACGTACCGTAACAGGATAGGTTCTCCCAGCATCTACAAGCAGTTTTTGAATCATCGCTTGCGGCATCGTATGCTTATGGTTCTCTTTCCCCACGTAAATTAGCTTACAATCTGCTTTGGCATAGGATAATAAGGAAGGATCAATTAAGCGATCATATAGAATACAATCTGCCTCTTCTATACAAGCCTTTCCTTTTAAACTTAATAATGCAGGATCACCACATCCTGCCCCAACCAGATATACTTTATTCATGTGATTGCACCGCCTTTATCAAATACTTCGCTGCTTCAAAGGGAAGCTGCTGTGCGTCTGTTAAAGGACGCCTCCAATGTAGATCACACATCTTACTACAATCCTCATTTCCATAAAGAGCATCAAACACGATTTCCTTTTCCGTGATCTTGCAATGCGCACCGACCGGCGTATGACATCCCCCATCGATTGCCTGTAAAAAGGTGCGTTCTATTTGAATTTCTTGATCAATATGTGTATTCGCCAAAGCATTGATCATGGTTAAAAGCGTGGTATCTTGTTCTTTGACCTCAATGGCCAAAGCCCCTTGTCCACAAGCCGGTATCATAGATGTGTAGGGGAAATATTCATAAGAAATTCCTTGTACTTGCAAACGTTTTAAGCCTGCGGCTGCTAAGACGATGCCATCAAGCTGCTGTTCTTCCATTTTTCTCAATCTGGTATCCACATTCCCCCGTATCCCCACAACGGATATATCCGGACGCAGTTTCATTAGTTGTACCTTACGGCGTTTACTGCCGGTGCCAATTTTCGCCTGAGGTCCTAATTCATGAAACGTTGTCTTGGTACGGGATATAAAAACATCTCGTGCATCTTCGCGAAGAAGCGTTTTAGTAAAACATAATCCTTTGGGTAATTGGGTTGGCATGTCCTTTAAACTATGTACTGCCATATGAATCTTTCCTGCTAACAAAGCTTCTTCTATTTCCTTCACAAAAATGCCCTTGGCATCCATTTGATCTAATGCCACATGCTGTTGAAGATCCCCCTTTGTGGCAATGATCTGTAACGTGAAACTATGCTGGGGATAGGTGTTTTGTAATAAAGTGCGAACTTGTTCACTTTGGGCAAGGGCTAAGGCACTGCCTCTGGTTCCTATGATATATCGCATATGTCATCCTCCTTTAAGAATAGCTGCTCTACCATTGCCGCATATTGTTCCTGATCTTCTTCCTGCAGCTGTTTTAAAGAAAGAATCGGTTCTTTTACCATACGCAAAAAAGAAGTTTCCAGCACTTTCTTCATCATGCGTTCCTCATGTGGCTGTAAAGATAATTTCTGTTTTAATAATTCATACGTATGCTGTGCCTGTTGTTTGCTGTATGTTTGTAAGGAAGCTATCGCTTTATCAACCTGTACATGGCACAGCCATTCCATTAAAGAATCCACACGCTGTACCATATCCCCATAGGCCAGGCGCATTCTTTTTTGCCGTTCTTTGCTATGCTCATCAGCGATGATTTGCAAATCATCTAGATTACAGAGATGATGATTTTCATCTTTTATGGTCTCATCAATATCCCTGGGAGAAGCCAGATCCATGAGATATTGTTCTTTCTCTGTGAGAGGATACGCTTCTTTTTTAATGATAACATGCGGACTTGCCGTTGCTGAAATGATCATATCACAATCCTTTATACAAGAATATCGTTCTTCAAAAGGTACAATCGGCAGCTTTTCCTTTCCTTCCTGTAATTTTGATGCATGAGCTAAGGTACGACTACATAGCCAAAGATCCGCTTTTACATCCTTAAGATACATAAGCATCAGCTGTGCCATTTCCCCACTTCCGATCAAAAGAATTTTCTTTCCTTGCAACGTTGTTTGCTGTGTTAAATATGTATAGGCAAGATAAGCAATCGATGTGGATATTTCGCTGATGCGATATGTCTGTTTTATTTGTTTGATGCAGGAAAAGCAAGTTTGTAAGATGCGATGCAGCTCTTTGCGACATGCTCCTGCCTGATTGGCAAATGCATATGCTGTTTTCATTTGCCCAAGAATCTGATCTTCTCCAAGGATCATAGAATGATAGCCCCCACATACTTCAAACAAATATAGTAGGGCTTCTTTTCCCGTTTTAACAAAGACATCTTCACGAGCAATGGTTTTCGCCATCTTCACAAATAAGGTGATCGCCTGATGCAGTTGTTGCTTTTCTTCATAGACAATATACAACTCACTGCGGTTGCATGTTGTCACACTCATTGCTTGTAGGATTTTGCTATCTAGTAGTTCATCATAAAGCTGTAATTTTTGCGTATCGCTAAAGGATGCCCCTTCACGTTTTTGAATGGAGGTTTTTTGATAACTGATACCGATTACACCAAACTTCATATGTTTACACCTCACTTTCTACATTATAATAAAATTGAATGTGATATTCAATGAAAGAGGGCATCCATAAATTCTTATGAAGCATCCATAAAAATATCTTATGCTACAGGTGTAGCTTTTTATGTTCTCTGCGAAAAAACAAAGACCTGAAAGATAGCCCAAATTAAGCACCCTGATTCGCCGATATGATCAAAGATAAAGGAATGATGCAGAAACAAAGGAAACATCTAAAAAAAGCACTCTTTCTTTATCTAAAAAAAGAGTGCCTGCGTATAAAATCCGTAATCCTTATCCGACAAATCCACCATCAACGGATAATACAGCACCTGTGATATAGGAGGCCATATCACTGGCTAAAAACAATATCGCATCGGCAATATCTTGCGGTTCACCTAAACGTTGTAATGGGACATTGGCAGCCATCGCCTGAATGATTGTCTGATCTAACGCCTTTACCATATCGGTACTTGTAATGCCGGGAGCAACGGCATTCACACGTATGCCATCTTTGCCTAACTCTCTGGCTAAGGATTTCGTCATTCCATTCACGGCAAACTTACTCGTTGGATAAGCACTGCCCGAACGCTGTCCATAAAGCGATACCATGGAGCTGACATTGATAATCACACCTTTTCCTTTTTCCTTCATAACCGGTGCAACTAAACGTGATAAACGAAATACTGCATCAACATTAATTTTTAAGACATCCATAAAATGATCATCATCATAGGCATAAATAGAGGTAGCATCGGATACACCTGCATTATTCACCAAGATATCCACACTGCCAAACTTTTCTGTAACATCCTTTAACATGGCCTGTACTGCCTCAACATCATGCAGATCAGGATGATAGCCTTTAACAGGATACGTATGATCCTCTTCCATCAGCAATGCCATTGCATGATCTACCGTTTCTTGACGTGATCCCAGCATTGCGACCTTTGCGCCATTTTGTAAAAAACTACGCACCGTTTCAAAACCAATACCACGTGTACCTCCGGTTACGATAACTACTTTTTCTCTTAATGATGTAAATTGATCCATAGGTATAAAACCTCCCTTATTTTATAACCAAACTATAGCATATAACCTTTTCTATCACAAACAAAACACAACTCCTATGCAAAAATAAAGACAAAAGATAACCATTGTATAGCTATGGCATAACGATGATCCTATTCATAGGATATGTATCAGATATTGCCCTTATACCGTTTTTCAAACAATCCAAACAAAGAATCCTATTAACCATGTAACCCGTCTGCTTCCTGTAGGTTCCATTCTCACTGATTTATGTTATAATATCACCATGCCAAATTTTAAACAAAAGCTTTTACTTTACTTCGCTACGATATCCGTGAGTACCTTGCTGATATCTAATCTAGCCGCTATAAAGCTATGGAATTTTTTTGGTATTGCTGTTGATGGAGGTGTCGTTGTCTTTCCACTCACTTATATCATAGGTGATTTGATTGTGGAATTCTATGGAAAAAAGATTGCCAAAAATATTATTGTAGCTGGTTTTCTTATCAATATTCTAGCCATCATCGTATTTTATATCGTCATTGCTTTACCGGCATATGATGGTTGGAACATGCAGAATGCATATGCCAGTGTATTCGGCTTTACACCACGAATCATTCTTGGTTCGCTGCTCGCATATGTTTGCAGCAATCTATTGAATAACGTTATCTTCATGAAGTTAAAGAATCACGATGGCATATTTGCCAAAAGTTTTATTGCCAGAGCGTTAGGCTCTTCTGCATTTGCTCATATCCTGGATGTCTTCATCTTTGAAACAATCGCGTTTCTGGGTGTCCTGCCGTTCCATGAATTTCTGGCACAAGCGATATTTGCTTATGTACTCGGCATCAGCTTTGAAGTTATCTTCTCCCCAGCTGAGGCCATCATCGCAAAAAGTTTAAAAGGAAGAATGATAGAATGACAGAATACAAAAACAACAATACATTTAGCTTTGAAATCGTCAAAAAGATACCTGGAAAACTAGGAAGAGCAGGTATCATTCACACACCGCATGGAGATATTAAGACACCTGCTTTCATGTGCGTCGGCACAAAGGGTGAAGTCCGGTTTTTATCCATGCAGGATTTGCATGCTATTCAGGCACAGGCAATGCTGAGCAATGGATATCATCTGCGCAATGTTTCAGAAGAAATCCAAGCACAGAAAGGATTGGCCGCATGGTCTGGATGGAATGGACCTACTTTGACCGATTCTGGAGGATTTCAGGTTATGTCCTTAGGCTCCGGTTTAGGAAAAGTCGTCAGTATGGATCGAGAAAAAGAGGTTATCAATACTGATCCTAAGGATCGTTTAGCTATCGTAAGTGAAGATGGGGTACAGTTTCATGATCCTTTCACTGATCAGGATGATTTTATCGGTCCAGAGGAATCCATGCAAATTCAATGTCGCATCGGTGCTGATATTCATATGGCTTATGATGAATTAACTTCACTGGCAGATAGTTATGAATATAACGTCGAAGCTTTAGCACGAACGGAACGCTGGGCACTGCGCAGTTTAGCAGAACATAAAAAACACCGAGATGATTTAGGCTATCGTCAATCGCTTTATGGTGTTTTACAAGGTGGACGTTGGGAAGATTTACGACGTTCTACCGCACAAAAGTTTGCCAAGATGGATTTTGACGGTTATGGTCTGGGCGGTGCTTTTCTAAAAGAAAGTTTAGGTGAAATTCTGACCTGGTGCTGTGAAGAATTACCTGAAAACAAGCCTCGTCATTTGCTTGGCTTATCTCATCCGGACGATATTCTCATTGGCGTAGAAATGGGGGCCGATACTTTTGATTGTGTTGCCCCAACACGTGAAGCAAGACATGGCAGGATCTATACGACCCATGGATATTATAGCTTATCAAAATTTGCGGATAGTGAAGAACTATTGGATCAAGGCTGTGATTGTCCGGTATGTAAAGCAGGTTGGACACGCGGACAGTTAAGAGCCCTCATGAAATCAGAAAAACAAGAAGACAAGCATACATATTATAATCTGGCATCGATGCATAACCTGCGTTTCATCATTCGCTTAACAGAGCAAGCACGCCAAGCGATTCTGGATGGTACATATGCCGAATTTAAAGAAAACTTTTTAAAGAACTACTACCACAGATAAACAGACAGTTGTATCTAAGATACGATTGTCTTTTTTACTGCCTAAAAATCATGTGCAAGGTTATTCGATAGGTGTATAAAAATTAGGCACCTTAACTAGAAAAGCAAAAACAAGATAAAAGAAAGCTATTTTATGAAAAACCGAAACAATTTCCTTTTTTATATCATCATATTATTAAAGAATACTTACTATTGTTATAATTTCTTCCTAATTTTCACCATAAAACCATGCTATGCTATAATGGTAAGGAAAAGAGTGGAAAAAATGAAAAATACTTTAAATAAAAAACGTTACCTGTGCATCCTTCTTTGTGCTTTACTAATCATTGCCCTATCCGTTGCCGGCTATATATGGTTCAGTATGCCACGTATTCACTTTACGCAGAACCCGATAACTCTGGAAGTGAAAGAAACCTATTCTGCTAAAGCTTTCATCAAAAAGATCGATCATGGTTCACTTCAGGATGTACATGTAGAAACAAACATCGACACGACAAAACTTGGCAATCATCAAATAACCTATACTATAGATGGTCATACATTCACCCTTGATTATATCGTAAAAGACAGCAAACCACCTGTTGTAGTAGCGCAAGATCAAAAAATAAGCATTGGTGATAAGGTAGCACCTGAGGATTTTATTCAAAAAATTGATGATGCTACGAAAACAACAGCTCGTTTTGCAAAAGCATATTCCTTTACAAAACTTGGCAAACAAACCGTTCAAATCATCGTCGAAGATGAAGGAAAAAACCAGACAACGGTAAAGGCTGTTGCAAATATTCTAAAAAAAGATACACAGCCACCTGTTTTTACCGGAATTTTAGATATGACCATCCAAAAAGGTGAGAAGCCTGACTTCAAAAAAGGCGTAGAAGCAATTGATGATCGTGATGGTAAGATTAACTTTACCATAAATAAAAATAACTTTGACGCAAAACAACCCGGACGTTATAGCATAACGTATCAGGCAATAGACAAAGCCGGTAATAAGACAGAAATAAATCGTACCGTCATCGTGCAAGAAAAAACATCTGGAAAAATCATCTATTTAACAATTGATGATGGACCTAGTGCAAACACACCAAAGGTATTGGAAATATTAGACCGTTATCATGTAAAAGCGACCTTTTTTGTTACAGCGCAATGCCCTTCCTATCTTGGCTATATCAAAACAGCATATCAAAAAGGCCATGCCATTGGACTACATACCTATTCACATGATTATGGAGCTCTTTATGCTAGCGAATCCGCTTATTTTAAAGATTTACAAAACATAAGTGATGTTGTGAAACAACAAACCGGCTTGACACCAAACATTATCCGCTTCCCTGGAGGCAGTAGTAACACGGTTTCTTCAAACGTCCCCGGGTTAATGACACGCTTAGCAAAAGCAGTTCAAGAAAGAGGCTATCAATATTATGATTGGAATTCCAGCAGCGGCGATGGAAATTCGGCTTTGCCGAGTGCATCTTTGATTCAAGAGGCAACATCTTATGGCGGGGCATCTCCATTGATGATGCTAACGCATGATCATCCAGGATCCCAAGCAAGTGTAGAAGCCTTACCTGCGATCATTGAATATTATCAATCCCTTGGCTATACCTTTAAAACCGTAGATAGTAGTGTTTCTGGATTTCACCATGGCATTAATAATTGATTCTATAGTAATACCTTAGTAGCTTATTAGTAATCATATAGTTAAAAAAGCATCTTATCGTATCATTCCCTGTAACTATCAATGGGAATTCTACATGATGAGATGCTTTTTACGTATCATTTATGATAATAAACCAAGATGAGTTGCTTTTTTACGTATCGTTTATGACAATAAACCTAAGTCATATTTCCACTTTAAAATACGACGCAGGGAGGCATCAATCTGCTCTTCCTGAATTTCTTTCTTTTTCACTGCTTCTAGAACGGCCGGCAACTGTACGCGATAATTACTGCAAATTAATAAATCATTACCTGCTTTGACAGCACTTACGGCCACACTAGCATCATCACTATATTGCGTAATTGCATCCATAGCCAGATCATCGCTCATTATAACGCCTTGAAATTTCAGCTGCTCACGTAATATCCTATGGACCTTTGCAGATAACGATGCCGGATGTTTAGCATCCATGCACTTTACAATATTATGGGAAACTAAAACACTATCTGCACCTGCCTGTATCCCGGCGCTAAAAGGGATAAAATCACTATTTTCAAAAGTTGCCATAGAACGTTTATCAATTGCTATACCGGTGTGCGTATCCACATTGTTTCCATAGCCAGGAAAATGCTTTAAACAAGAACCAATGTGATTCTTCTTCATCGTATGAACTACGGTTTTCACATAGTTCGCTGTTTCATGTGCGTTCTTGCCGAAAGATCGTGCATATATAAAATCCTCTGTATGTGTCGAAACATCTGCCACTGGTGCTAAATTCACATTAATGCCCATGCCTTTTAATAATTCTGCCTTTTCCTTAGTATCAGAAATAATCAGCGGCATACCACCTTCTTGATATAAATCCTGTGGTGACCAAAATGGAACTTCACGAAAATAAGTACTCACCCGATTCACAGTTCCCCCTTCTTCATCAACCCCGATTAACAAAGGAACTTTTGCTTCTTTCTGATAAGCGGTGAGCTTTGCCACAACATCTTGATAGTTTTGATCTTTGAAATCTCTGTCGAATAAAATATATCCGCCTAAATGATATGTATCCACATCCTCTATAGAATACATGTCTGGACAGCGGACAAAGAAAATCTGTCCGACTTTTTCTTCGATACTCATAGAGGCAATAATCTTATCGATAGCCACTTCTTTTTCGGTTTTTTCTTCCTGTTGCTTTGCGACCTTCTTCACGACACATTGAAGAGCAATCAAATGCTCTTTTTCTTTTCGGTAAGTAATACTTACTTCTTCATCCAGTAACAACGTATCCGTACCTTCCATCTTCATTTGTTCACGATCAAATCGCTTTTCTTCATCTTGATTCTTCACCATGATACTATTGGATGTCAGATCTTTAATAACACCTGTAAATTCATAAGTTTTATTAACCTCACTGTTATTCTCTGTATCTTTCTGCTTCTCTGGCTCTTTTTTATGAACATTTGTATTTGTAGAACAACCACCAAGTAATAACACACATGCAAATAAACCACATAAGATTCGTTTTTGCATAAGCTTACCTCCCATTAGATTTATGATATTAGTATAGCGTACTCTTTTTTACAAAAGTAAAATTCTTACATCTTTTCATCAAAAAAAGATGACCTATCCCAGGATAAATCATCATTCTAATAGTTATATACATCTGCTTCTTCCAATTTCACATTCTTCCTTGGTACCATATCCTAAGCAACTACCAGTTCATAAGTCGTGTGATGATAATAAAACTTATAGGATAGCATATAGAAGTACTGTGTGTTTATCGAAAGTTTAATCGTAAGATAGCATATAGAAGTACTGGACGTTTATTAAAAGTTTAATAGTAAAATAGCATATAGAAGTACTGCGTGTTTATCAAAAATTTAATCGTAAGATAGCATATAGAAGTACTGCGTGTTTATCAAAAGTTTAATCGTAAGCTGACATGTAGAAATACTGTGTGTATATAAGAAGTTTAATAGTCAGATAACGTAATCTCAATTATATAACTTTAGCATAATAAAACTGCTGACTTTTCCTTTGCATATGGAGTCAACAGTTTGAACGATGTTAGAAATACTATTAATTTTGTAATAAAATATCCAGTTTACTTTGCAGTGTATTCACCATTGTTTTAATATCTTCATCCGTGGATAAAAGACGTCGTATTTCACTATCCGCAACAGACATTGCCTGATCATAATCTGAAAATTTATTCACTGGTATAGCATGTTCCATTGTTTTATTGAAGAAATCTAGCTTAAAAGCACTTTCTCCTGGTGTATCTTCTTGCAGATAACGACTTACCGTCTTTGAATTGGTAATGTCTTTTAGTACAGAAACTCCTTGTGAATAAGCAAAGATATCCTCCTGCGTTGTTTCATCATAGGATAACATTTTTAAGAATTCCCATGCGAGGTCTTTATGCTGTGAGGTTTTTGCCATTCCCATCAACAAGGTATCAAGTTCCGATACATTATCTCCTTGAGGCCCTGCTGGCATAGGGATGCATTCCCATTCAAAGCTGCTATATTTCTTGACACGCCAAGGATAGGGTTTATATGTGCGGTATTCACTAAAACGCATAGGGCAGAAAACAACCTGTCCCTTATCAAACATTTCGCTCGTTGGTGTCATGCCTTGATTTAGTTCTTCTAATCTTCTGGTGAATTCTATCGCCTCATATACCCGCTCATCACTTAAAGTTGCTTTTGTACCTTCCGCATAAAATACCGTAGCTCCATTTGAGGCAACTGCATTTTGCCAGCCATAACCATAAACACCAAACTGATCTAATGCGCCATCCTCATTCGTATCTTTTGTCACCCTGCGGCAGATATCATAGAAATCGGCCCATGTCCAGTCATCTGATGGAAGAGAAATACCTTCTTTTTCCAACAAGGTACGATTGACATACATTAATGTTGGTACACTTTCATAAGGGAGTGCATATTGTTTCTTCTGATAAGTTCCGGATTGATAGGATGGTGTAAAGTATGCCGCTTTATCGAATGCATCATCCTTATGAATATAGCTGTTCAAATTTTGCATGATGCCGATATCAGAAAATGTAGATAAATCATTTGATCGTATCATAAATACATCAGGTAAATTGCCTTTTAAAGCCTGTTGCGAGAGCCATTCAGAGTAATCACTTTTCTGTAGACCACTGACATATTCTACCTTTACATTAGGATGTTTACGTTCAAAGCGTTCCACAACTTCATCAATGATCTTATAGCTTTCGCCATTGGGCACATCCCAATTACTGCCGGCAAACATGCCAAACGTCAATGTGATTGGCTTATTTTTCTGATAGGTCATATATAATAAGATTGACACGATCAACAAAAAGGCAGCCGCAACGGCTATAACCTTCCGTTTCATGCTTCTTTTCCTCTATGGATATACCAGATAGCCAGTTGTGTACGATCACGCAGCTGCAGCTTATCCAAAATAACACTGAGATAATTGCGTATCGTACCTTCTGTGAATTTTAATATTTCAGCGATTTCTTTATTCGAAAGTCCTTGTGATACTTGTTGAATGATTTTCCATTCCGTATCGCTTAAATTCGGTAAGTCTTCATCATGAATACGTTCTGCCACGATATTGTTTTTTGCCATTTCTGAAAAGATCTTGGTCACTTTGCTGGCAACATTCGGATTAAAGATAGCTCCTCCTTGCAGAACGGTTTTAATTGCGGAGGTCAATTCATCTAAAGATACCCCTTTTAATAAATAACCACTTGCCCCATATTTTAAGGCCGAGAAAATATATTCATCATCATCAAATGTCGTTAATACAATAACCTTAATTTCAGGATATACTTCTTTGACAAATTTGGTACATTGCACACCATCCATATCCGGCATACGAACATCCATTAAAATAATGTCCGGTATATGACGGCGTATGCTTTCGACTACTTCTTTTCCACTCCCTACTGTATCAATTACTTCAAATTCATTATTGGTACTTAGGATGATTTTTAAGCTTTCACGAATCAATTCCTGATCATCTGCAATTAAAATCTTAATCATATTCTAAACCCTCCCGAATTGGTATTTCAGCGATAATGATAAACCCACTGGAACCATAAAAACGTATATTCCCTTTTAATAACTCAATGCGTTCCTGCATATGATGAAGACCAAAGTCTGGTTTGATGTTTTCACATCCTATACCATTATCTTCTATTATTAATATTAACGTGTTTTCTTCCTTTGCGATAGAAATATATATTTTCGTCGCATGTCCATGGCGAACCGCATTGGTCATTCCCTCTTGAATAATACGATAGATGACTTCTTCTTCATCAGAATCAAAGGTTAACTTAGGTAAATGACAGACAAAGTGAATCGTCACATCCGTAATTTCCTGAAATTCCTTGATCATCTTATCAATTGCCACTTTCAAGGTATAATGTTCTAAGGCATCCGGTCGCAGCTTATCAACCGAGCGACGAACATCTTTTAAGCCTCTTCTGGCGGTTTCACTTAATACACTTAATTGCTTACGTGTGGCTTTGGGATCCAGTTCACAGGTCAGCACACAGGCATCTAAGCCAACGGATAGCCCCGTCAAAGTATGCCCCAGTGTATCATGGATTTCTCTGGCTAAACGATTTCGTTCTCTTGTTTCTCCCATTTTTTCACGTATATCGGCATATTCTTTCAGTTGTTCATTTAAGCTTTGTAATTCTTCATTCAATGCTAAGAAACGCTTGTTTTCATTGATCTTATCTTGAACCAGAAAGACCATGTAGATGATAAAAACAATGATATTCAGACTGGCTAGGGCATTTTGAACACTTAATAAGAGTGATTTGACAAAGGAATTATAACAGTTGATATAATCATAGAAGGATGTCATGGAAACACGAGCCGATAAGAAATCATAATTAGCACCTAAATAAAACGTAACCAATACAACCACAAAGAAGAAACGATAGGTATTGGAAGTAATATAGGTTAATAAATCAGCCATCATCAGCAACAATATGGAATTGGAACTGAAATATAGTCGTTCCATGATCAATAGACATAAGCCTGACTCAACCAGAAAACAAAGCACCAGCTGCCATGTTTCAAAATGTAGTTTTAAACGCAGACGCATCACGATCAATAATGCCACAAAGGCTGTAATTGATAAGATCATACTATGCATAGGATCTTTCGGTAAATAATCAATCATCGATAAAAAGGTCCTTGCCTCTTGCATATCACAGATACGTTTGGTTGTGATATAAATAATCGAACTGATAAAGACAATCATCGTGAAATTCAGAAAGCACATGATGAAGTAGGTATAGCGCAGTCTGTTTTCCATAAGTTGTTTACGTAACATACTATTGCCACCCTTCTAATGAATATTTCCCGACGTTTTTTTGTGTGATGATGGTCACTGGAATACGCTGAAGTTTTTCTATTTTCTCATGATTGCGAATCTTATAAACAGCTTCTGCCGCCATTTTTCCTAATGTCTTTGGTGATTGAGCAACCGTTGCCTGCATGATATGCTCTGATATCAGTGTCTTGGTTTCCGGTGTGCCATCTACGCCATATACGAATACATCTTTTAATTTGCCTTGATCTTGCATGGCTGCCAGAGCACCTAATGCACTTGGATCATTTAAAGCCATTACCACATCAAAAGATACATCCTTTTCCAAGAACTTTTGCATAAGCGGCATTGCAATCTCTAATTGACCATCACATTCAATGCGTTCGACAATACGATAATTGGGATCATTTTTAATCGTATCGATAAAGCCCTGAATGCGCTGAACAGCAGAATATGCTGTACTATGTTGTAATAAAACGATATCTGCTTTTTTCTTATATTTCATCATATCTTTTGCACACTGGACACCGGCATCATAATTATTTGACATTACACTGTAAGTAATTAAGTCACTGTCCATGACTTCACTATCCACAGCAATGACCGGGATACCGGCTTTTTTGGCTGCTTCAAGGGAGGAAGTTAAGCCGTTGAAATCAACAGGATTGACAATGATCGCTTGGACATTCTGATCAATGAGGTATTGTATTTGTTGTTTTTGTTTTTCTAAGTCTAAGGCAGGATCAAGACTGATTAACACATCACCATTCGCTTCGACTACATTATGTATTTCTTCATCAATGATACTAAAGAAAGGATTGTTAAGTGTCATGTAGGTAGCACCGATTTTCAGAGGCTCCTTACTGCGATAGACAAAGGAAGTTTTACTGGCTTTACTAAAGATACTGATGCCTGCCGCCACAAACACCATTAAAAACAAAAAAATGATAGCCGTTTTCAATGCGCCCTTCATTTTTGACATACGTACCCTTCCTCCTGACTGTTTTTCCTTATTATATCATATTCTAAAGCATTCCTACCGCAATTTCCAGAGTGAAAAAAGATATCTGCCGGAATTTTCACAATGAGAAAAAGGAATGACATTTCTTAATTTGTTTGTTGGTGAAATGAAAACAACGAGAGCGTTTATATTAGTATGCCATTGCAGTGATCGATTTCATGTTGAATAATTTGTGCAGTCCTATCATGAAAGGTCTTAATCTTTATGTTCATATGTTCATCTTGATATCGTACCTTGATACGGCGATAGCGTCTTGTTTGGCGAATTCCGCTGATGGACAGACATTGTTCTTGCGCCAGATAAGTTTCTTTTGATGTTTTGATGATTTCCGGATTCAGCATGACCCAATGAAATCCTGTATCAATATCCACAAAAGCAATGATTCGCTTGAATATGCCAATCATGTTGGCAGCCATGCCTACACACCTATCTTCATGTGCTTGCAGTGTTTCCAATAGATTTTTTGCCACCCATAGATCTTTTTCTGTTGCTGGCTCACTTGTTTTCTGTAATAGTATGATATCGTGATTGATTTCGCTAATCATTTCGTTCTCTCCTTTCGGTTTCCTTTTTAAGAAAAAGCCACTCCTTTTCATTTTATGATAAAACACATTAAGCCCGCTTTTGTATAAGCGATTGCGTTTAGAGCACCTTAGATGTTTTTCTCGGAAGGAAAAAGTGATGTTTCTCCATGTTAAAAACATAAGAAAAAACAAGCCACTCTCTCATCATTGACTTGTTTCTTCCTGCTTCATAATTGTATGAAACACTCGCATGTAATTGAATGAACGGTGTAATCTCAGAGAATAAGGCATGACCCCGTGTGTAATGTGTGAAGGGTTTCATGTTTATTCAAAAAAGGATTGTATGGGGTCTTATATTATGATAATTAGTGAAAGGAAATCTTAAGAAAACCATTGAATGTTACCAGCAGACATCTGATTTTCGTATCCTTATTCCTGATATGCCCCATCCACCAATGTAGTGTAGATTTAAAAGAGACTTATACTTTAAATCTAGTTGTTCCACAATACCATAGATGTTTTGTTTGATGTAGATCTACACTGCAAACAATCATTCTACTATTGCACTTATATTGTATACAACCAGGTAAAGAATTGCAACTTTCTTTTGTCACATAATTTTCATGACATTTGTTAGTCATATGTGACAAATGTTAGTTTTCAACGCTATTTAGCGCAAATTTCTTATTTCTTTTCATCGAGCTTAAAGTTTTGGACCCAGCTGTCGAATTTTTCTTTCGTGATTCCATCATCGCCGTTTTCCAATTCATCTTTGACCTTACCTTTTTCCACATAATACAAGGAAGGCGTACTATCCATGGTTTTAAAGTAAGATTGAATCTTTTTAATATTGCCGCTGCGATCCGGATTAGGGTCTTTGTCAATGACAACATCGTATACGATCACATGGTGCTTTGGTAAATATTCATCCAGCATATCGCGAAATTTCTCACAATGTGCACACCAGCTTTGGGTAAATACGATTACAAAATCTTCTTTATTTTTCATTTTCTTTTCCATATCTGCTACGGAAATCGTGCGTAAGGCACCTGGTGTTTCATCTCTTGTATAACCGCCGCATCCACTTAGCAGCAAAAGAAAGCATAACGTCGTAATGTACATAATTTTTTTCATAAAAACCTCCATATGCCGCTCTTTAAGCGGTACAACACCTCTGGATGTTCTTTAATAGTATAGCCATTTTTGATAAAAAAGTAAACAGATGACAACACTTTCTCATTTTCCAAATTTTATCGCAATCTAATTTAGAAAGGCTATGCATTAGAAAATTCCTTTCTTTCGCATAGCCTTTATTTTCGTTATTCTTCCTTTTGTTTCGGCAATTCCACACGGATACGTTCAATACGATGATTTCTGATTTCTAACATTTGAAATTGTATACCATTCCAATATAAGGTTCCACTTTCCCCATCTTCAGGGATACAGCCTAACTGATCTAAGATGAAACCACCAATCGTATCATACTTCTCATTCTCAATATTTATTTGCAGTGCTTCATTCAAATCTTCGATGGGCATCCTACCATTGATTTCATAGACATTATCATACAATTTGCGTAACATCATCGCTTGCGCATCATCATATTCATCTTCGATTTCTCCCATGATTTCTTCTACGAGATCTTCCATGGTCACAATACCGGACATGCCTCCGTATTCATCAATCAGAATCGCGATATGTTGATGCAACTTCTGCATCTCTTGAAATAAATCATCGATATTTTTTGTTTCAGGAACAAAATACGGCTTTCTTAATATCTTACGGATATCCACAAAAGCAAAACCATGTTGATATGCTTGCGTAAAATAATCTTTAATATTTAAAATACCGATCACATTATCAATAGATTCTTCATATACCGGTATTCGAGAATACTGCATTTCCATCAGAACGTGTACATATGCATCCTTGGGATCATCTATATCAATACAAAATACTTGTGTTCTAGGTGTCATGATTTCATTAGCCAAGATCTCATCAAATTCAAAAACCCCATCCATCATTTCTGCCGCAGCTTCATCAAGCACACCCTTTTCACGACTATCTTCTAGCATACTGCGAATCTCTTCACGCGATAAAGATTCTTCCACATGTTCATCTTGTATGCCAAACAAACGTAAAACAAGCGTGGTAGATACCGAGAGAATCTTAATGATAGGGTACGCTACTTTACTAATTATCAAAATCGGCTTAGCACAAAACATGGAAAAGCTTTCCGCCTTTTGAATAGCCATTCGTTTGGGTACCAATTCACCAAAGATAAGCGTGATAAAAGAAATAAGCATCGTGATCAACACCACGGCGATCGTATTGGCCTGGGGAATGCCCCAACGCTGTAATACTTCAGCAAGCGAACTTGAAATTCCCGTTGCCGCACTTGCGGAATTGAAAAAGCCGGATAACGTGATGGCAATCTGAATCGTAGATAAGAAATTCGTAGGTGCATCCATCAGCTGTTCAACTAACCTAGCCTTTTTATTTCCATCTTGAGCCAGGCGTTTGATTTTTCCTTTATTAACAGAAACAATGGCCATTTCACTCGCTGCGAAATAGGCATTTGTCATTGTTAATATCACCATTAAAATCAATTGTAACGTAATAGAGGTCCCTGCGGGGTCTGTGTCCATAAATTAAAATCGCTCCTTTTCTAAATTATATTATGGTCTTGATTGTAACAGAAGTTCTTCCATTTGTGAATATTCCTTTGTTAAGTTTTGGTTAATTAAAAAGATGCCACCATTTCTTTTGTTAAATCTTTTATTATCGCCACGGCAAGTTTGACAGCATTTTGATAATCTTTTAATGTTGTATAACCATAACTGCTGTGAGCATAACGAACTGGAATCCCAATTACGATGGTTGGAATGCCTCGCAAATGCGTATGAGAAATGGCTCCATTGGTGCCGCCACCGCTGCGTACGCTTTCCTGTACCGGTATGTGATGACGTTTTGCCACATCCAAGGCAAAGCGTTGAAAACGTGGATTGGTAATCATAGAACAATCAAAATGACGTAACATCGGTCCTTTTCTCAATGCGCTTTGAATCATATAGCTTTCTTCAAAGGTATCATCTGCAGGACATCCTTCAAAAGCGATCATAACATCACAATGGATGTTTTGAATAGCACATTTCATGCCCCGCTCGCCAACTTCTTCTTGTGCTGATATCGTCCCTTGTACTGCTACATCCATACTCTGCACCTGATGCATCGTTTCAATCAAAGCGGCACAGCCAATGCGGCAGTCAAAGGCTTTTCCCATAAAGATATCGTGACGCTCATCATAGGAACATAAAACATTGGGTACGGCAAAACAGCCTATCTGTATACGATAAGATTCTTGCACTTCCTTTAAGCTGGTAGCTCCTACATCAATGAGCAAATCATCAAAAGCGATGGCTTTTCCTTTTTCACTCTGTTTCATAAAATGTGGAGGTTTGCTGCATACGATGCCTTGTACGATTTCACCGTCTACATTGCGAATAAGCACACTATTCCCAACGATGTTTTTCGCTTCCCAACCGCCTAAGGGTAGAAAGCGCAGCATCCCATCCTGACGTATGGCCTGGATGATAAAACCAACCTCATCCCCATGGGCATCAAGATGAATGATCGGTTTTTCTTGCTTCGTGTTGCTTGTCGATGAATAAATGTATAAGTTGCGCATATGATCCTCTTCACAATGAAAAGCACTACACTCTTCACGTACCAATGCGATTACATCATCTTCCATGCCACTTGGTCCAAAGGCATTACTTAAGGCCTTGATTCGCTCTATTTCATTCATGCTGTATTCCTCTTTTCTTTTTTTATACTTACAAAATATTGTAGCATATGCGAAGTCTTTGGAAAAGTAAGATGTTGCATCACTATGGTTTCCCTTTTTATTGACAGACATCCAAACACAGGCTACAATAAAAGCAATAAGAAATGGCGTGGTGATGAACATGAGCAAATAATCTATTGTAGAAAACGAATGTTTTTTTCAATGGATGATTTGCTTTTTGTATGCGCACATGTATGTAAAGAAATATCGATAATTTTTCTCTAGCTTTTATTTTTTGTCATGGTTAAGTGAGCATAAAATCAAAAGAAAAACGTAATTCATCCATTGTGCTTTATTGTACTAAGAAAGAAGAGGAATGACGTTATGAAACAAATTGCAGTTATCTTATATGAGGGATATTGCCTGTGTGAAATCACCGTAGCTTTAGAAATGCTTCGTATGGCTGACATCCCCGTTACTTATTTTGGTGTTGAAAAGAAAGCATATCGCAGTGAAGAAGGCATAGTATTGCAATGTGAACATACCCTTGATGAATTGGATGTTGATGATTATGATGGCATCTTGTTGTCGGGATTTATGGAAGAGAACCCTACTATATTAAAGAATGAACTTCTTAAAGAAAAATTGCGCATATTTGATCAACAGAAAAAAGTCATTGGGGCTATTTCCATTGCTCCTTTACTTTTATACAATGCCGGCATTCTAAAAGATCGCCCATTTATGTGTGCCATGAACAAACAAGATCTTGTTGAAGAAGGTTACGCTTTAAGCTGTTTACAGAATATGATCGATTGGGATGCATGTTGTGCTGAAGAAGATCTTAAATTTATCCGTCATGAGCATATCATCACCAGTGTGATCTATGGATTTCGTGAGTGGGCTATGGAAATAGGCAGAATGCTAGATATTCCCGTTTATCCTAAATCATTTGGATTATAAAGGCAGCAAAAAACTTCATCTATGTAAGAAAATGTGTCATTCGTCCTGTAAAGGCATTGTGACACATTTTTATATTCCTTCAAGTAATTTCGAAGTACTGATTAATCAAGGGTTCTCGATAATACTATTTAAAATGTCGTTTAAAAGAGGCTATTTATTGAGTTGCCTTATAATGCTAAAGAAGCCTCTTTCAATTTAATGGTTATTTGGTAGAAACCATTTAAATAGTTTAACAGCAACTTATTAAAAAGCACTTACTTAGGATATCGCAAACATAACAAAAAAACCTCACATTTGTGAGGTTATCTTTTTTAATGGCGCCTTAAACAGGACTTGAACCTGTGACCTGCCGGTTAACAGCCGGATGCTCTACCAACTGAGCTATTAAGGCACTTATCAAGTGCTTAATTATAATATCATAAAGTTAGTTTTTTGACAATATCTTTTTTAGCAAAAATAGCAGAAAAAGCTTCATGTGGAATGCTTCCTTGCAAGTGTTTTTTTACTTCCATCTTTTTTCCAATCTTACTTAATTTTTTATGAATTCCGTTTTGTGCTATCATAAAAACTTTTAGCGTGTTCTATCGATTGCTTTTCTAGCAGATAAGAATTCTTTCATTGCGCTATGAAAAAGAGGCTTAATAGCCTCCTTCACTTGCTTCATTTTGCATCAATTGAACTCCGGCACTGGTTCCGATACGATCAGCACCTGCTGCAATCATCTCATCCATATCTGCACGACAACGTACACCGCCAGCTGCTTTAACTTTACAGTTATCTTTTACGGTATCCTTCATCAGCTTCACATCTTCTGGTGTTGCACCTCTTGTAGAAAAACCAGTGGATGTTTTCACAAAGGTTGCCCCTGCTTCTACACAAAGCTGGCAAGCCTTCACAATTTCTTCCTCACTTAATAGGCATGTTTCCAAAATTACCTTGACACAGTGTCCATCTGCCGCTTTAACAACAGCAGCCACATCATCACGAACAGCATCATAATGATGTGCCTTCATTTCACCGATATTCATTACCATATCAATTTCTTCTGCCCCATCGGCAATGGCATTGCTTGTTTCAAAAGCTTTTGCTTTCGTACTCATTGCGCCTAGTGGGAAACCTACGACCGTACAAACCTTAACATCACTATCGTTTAATAGTTTCGCACAATAAGCTACCCAATACGTATTTACACAAACACTCGCAAAATCATATTTCTTAGCCTCTTCACACAATACCTGGATCTTATCCTGTGTAGCATCCGCTTTCAATAAAGTGTGATCGATATATTTGTTCATTTTCATAAGAACATCCTCCTACTTATCACTTTAAGTATAGCATTTTCCCTCTGAAACGAAAACCTGATTTTATTGTTTCTCAGCTATAACGACTATCCTTGTTTCTTTGGGCTTTTTTAATTGCTGTTTTACGTTTCCAATATAATTGCAAGAATGGGTTTTGATATAGCGCTATCGTAAGCTTTAACAATAATCCATAACGCAATAACTCCAACACGATAATGCAAAGTATGGAAGGCAGTTGATACTGTTGACTTTGAAAAGTCTGCCATACTTGAGGGAGTTCTTGCAGCAGATGGATACTTTCACAAAGCCATGCAAGCATGATTAGAATGCGACAGGAAGAACTGTACATGAACATGGCAACACCTGCAAAAGACCATAGCAACGACGTAAAAAGAATAGCTAACAGGAAAAACCGCTGCACATATTGTAACCCATCTATGTCCGTAGGAAAACTTAGTTGCATGATGAATAAAAACAGTAAGAAGCCTATCAACGTCCCCAATAAAATCATGACAAGATAAAACGTATAGCGATGTAAAAAATGCTGTGCTCTTATAAAAAGACGATTATCCTCTTCCATATGGACCAGAGATACTTCTTGTAACACTTGGTTTAAGACTTCATCTTCTTGTCTTTCTTCCTCCTCTTCTGGCTGCGTTATTGCCATCCTTCTATCTGCTTTTTTCCATATACTGACAATATGTGGATCGCGATAGAGATAGCAGACGCAACAAAAGGTGATGAGGTACTTACTGATCATCAATAAGGTGAATAAGATCCGCAACGTCGTAGCTTCCCAGCCAGACAGGCTGAGCTGATAAAAAGCAGGCAGTGCCGATAGAAAATACAGAGAGAGGATCGCACATAGGGTGAACAGTAGGCGCGCAATCTTTCTACCCTTTTGCAATGACCTGACGATAAACAGCCATAATATCCCTTCCATGAGTAAACGTATCATGTATCTTTTCTGTGGCTCTTGGAAGCGAATTGGAAATAGTTCTTTCAATAGCATGACTTGTAAAACGGCATAGCATATGTAAAACAATAGAAAAAGCCAAGTAAATAAGCGCAGCTGCGTTTTTATCTTCTTCTGATATCTTGTTGTATCCTTTTTCTCATGCATATGCATCACCTGTATTTATTATACATGAAAGAAAGTAGGCGATAGTCATTAAACTACCGCCCCTTATCAAACCGTACGTGCCCTATTAAGGCATACGGCTTACC